>NZ_CAWMFQ010000152.1:0-2256 GCF_963866995.1 Aeromonas sp. ZOR0002
CACACCGCGCAGGTGCTTCTTGGCTGCCGCTTCGTCGATGGCCTCGTACTCTTCGAACAGGTAGCGGCTCTGGGCAGCCACCTCCACCAGGGTGTTGCAGCGCTCGGCCAGCAGGGTGACCACGTCGGCCAGCGCCGGGCCATTGCTGGTGTCGATCTGCTGGTGTTCCATGTGCCAGGCCAGGTGCTTGGCCACATAGGCCGGCTCCAGGCTGCGCATGTAGTGGTTGTTGAGCCACAAGAGCTTGTCGGTGTTGAAGGCGGAGGCGGACTTGGAGATGGCATCCAGGCTGAACAGCTTGATCATCTCGTCCAAGGTGAAGATCTCCTGATCCCCGTGGGACCAGCCCAGACGCACCAGATAGTTCAGCAGCGCTTCCGGCAGGTAACCGTCGTCGCGGTACTGCATGACGGAGACGGCGCCGTGGCGCTTGGAGAGCTTGGCGCCGTCGTCACCCAGGATCATGGAGACGTGGGCAAACTCCGGCACCGGCGCGTTCAGTGCCTTGTAGATGTTGATCTGGCGCGGGGTGTTGTTGATGTGGTCTTCCCCACGCACCACGTGGGTGATCTCCATGTCCCAGTCATCGACTACAACACAGAAGTTGTAGGTCGGTGCGCCGTCGGTACGGCGGATGATGAGATCGTCGAGCTCGGTGTTGGCGAACTCGATGCGGCCACGGACGTGGTCATCGAACACCACGGAGCCTTCGGTCGGGTTGCGGAAGCGGATCACGTGCGGCGCATCGGCCGGGTGATCGTGGTCGCCATCCCGGCACTTGCCGTCATAGCGGGGCTTCTCGCCGTTGGCCATCTGGCCTTCACGCAGCGCTTCCAGACGCTCTTTGGAGCAGTAGCACTTGTAGGCGCGGCCGTCAGCCAGCATCTCGTCGATGAGGCCGTTGTAGCGATCGAAGCGCTTGGTCTGGTAGTAGGGGCCCTCATCCCAGTTCAGCTCCAGCCATTCCATGCCCTCAATGATGGCGTCGATGGCCTCCTGAGTGGAACGTTCCAGATCGGTATCCTCGATACGCAGCACAAACTCACCGCCCTGGTTCTTTGCAAACAACCAGGAATAGAGTGCGGTACGGGCACCGCCGACATGCAAAAAGCCGGTCGGGCTGGGAGCAAAACGGGTTTTGACTTTCATCTTTAAGCCTTGTGTAGAGGGCCTTGGGCCAATTCGTTAAAAAAACCGTCGCATTTTAGCACCGACAATGACGGATGGGAAAACCATGGCGAGGCAGAGGGGAAAATAGGGTCTATTCCCGCAAAAACCGCTGTTTTAGAGTGATGTCTCAGAATTTTCCCTTTTTTCCCGCTTAGCTAGGCGAGGTCGCTGGAGAGATCTCCCGCACAGCCGATACTTCAGTCACCCCGTCAACGAACCCTCAACGATACAAGGAACGCGCGATGCAGTTTCGTTCTATCCAGAATCGTATCCTGGTACTGGCCGGTGTCGCCATGACCACGGCCCTGGTCATCCTGATCCTGCTCAACCAGTATTCAGGCCGGCAGACCCAGCAGCTCACCATCGACTCCAGCCGCGCCGCCCTGCAACAGGAGGCGTGGCAGAAGGTGAGCGCCAACGCCCGTGCCGAGGCCGCTACCATCACCCAGCTGCTGCAAAAGGGGCTCTCCTACACCCAGCAGATGGCCAGCGTCTTCGCTCGCCAGCAGGAGGGCAAGCTGCCGCTGGATCGCCAGCAAGCCACCGACCTGCTCAAGGCCCAGCTTGCCCTGGAGCCTCAGCTCTATGGCGCCTTCGCGGGCTTCGAGCCCAACGGCTTCGACGGCCAGGACGAAAGCTTCGCGGGACAGGCAGCCCTTGGCAGCGACGACAAGGGGCGCTTCGTTCCCTATTTCTATCGCGACAAGGATCAGATCGGCAGCGATCTGCTGCTCTCCATCGAGAAGAGCGATCCGGACGAGTTCGGCAACCCGGCCAACGACTACTACGCCTGCCCGAAACGGGAGGGGCGCCCCTGCCTCATCGATCCCTTCAAGGTGGACATCAACGGCCAGCAGGTGCTGGTGAGCACCATCACCACCCCCATCCTGGTGGATGGCCGGTTCAAGGGCATCGCCGCGCTGGATCTGGCGGTGGACTCCATCAGCCGCCAGGCCCAGTCCCTCAACAGCAACATCTATGACGGCAAGGGGGAGACCCTGATCGTCAGCGCTGCCGGCGTCATCACCGGCACCAGCGGCGACGCCAGCCTGCTCGGCAGCCGCGCCGACAAGGGGCTCGGCAACG
>NZ_CAWMFQ010000152.1:2315-5282 GCF_963866995.1 Aeromonas sp. ZOR0002
GCTGGCAGCAGTACCTCAAACCGGACGTGCAGCGCCAGGAGCTCGACGATGCGTTTCGCATCTCGGTGCCCATCGCGGTGCCCGGCATGGCCCGCAACTGGGCCATCATCGTCACCCTGCCCTACAAGGTGGTGCTGGCGGGAGCGGACGAGCTGGCACGCCAGCTCACCGACATGAACCGCGCCGCCATGACCCAGCAGCTCATCGGTGCCCTCATCGTACTGGCGCTGGCCCTTGGCACCATGCTGGTCATTGCCCGCAGCATCACGGGCCCCATCCGCCAGATGGTCAGCCTGGTGGATGACATCGCCGACGGCGACGGAGATCTCACCAAGCGCCTGGAGAGCCGCTCCCGGGACGAGCTAGGGGCCCTGGCCCGGGGCATCAATCGCTTCATCGACAAGCTGCAGGCCCTGCTCGGGGATGTGCAGAAGACCGCGAGCGAGGTCCATCGCCACGCCGGGGATACCGATCGCATCGCCGGCCAGACCGACAGCAACCTGCAGCATCATCAGGCCGAGATGGAGCAGATGCTGACCGCGGTACAGGAGATGTCCTATGTCAGCCAGGAGGTGGCCACCCACGCCAACAACACCGCCGACTCCGCCAAGCAGGCCCAGAGCGCGGCGGACGAGGGCAAGGTACGCTTCCAGCGGGTGATCCACTCCATGCACAAGGTGGCCGCCGAGGCGGGCAAGGGAGCCGAGGTGGTGGAAGGGCTGGCTCACGACAGCGAGCAGATCACCAGCATCCTCACCGTCATCCAGGGGATCGCCGATCAGACCAACCTGCTGGCGCTCAACGCCGCCATCGAGGCGGCCCGGGCCGGCGAGCAGGGGCGCGGTTTTGCGGTGGTGGCCGACGAGGTGCGCAAGCTGGCGGGCAACACCCAGCAGGCGGTGCAGAATACCCAGGAGCTGATCGACAAGATCCGCCACAGCTCCACCAACGCGGTCAACGCCATCCAGCAGAGCCAGCAGCTGACCCATCAGGCGGTGGGGGAAGCGGATCAGGCGGAGGCGGCCCTCGGCAGCATCTTCCAGGCCATCGCCACCATCAACGACATGACCTACCAGATCGCCTCCGCCGCCGAGGAGCAGAGCTCGGTTTCCGAGACCGTCTCCGGCAATCTGTCAAAAACCAGCGCACTGGCCAACGACATCGCCAGGGACGCCACCAGCACGGCCAACGCCAGTCAGGCCTTGCGTCAGGCGGCGGAACGTTTGCAGCAATTGTTGGGTCAGTTTCGTCTCAGCTGATAATTTTCATGCTCCGGACTCTCCCCCTCGGGGACGAGTCCGTTTACCATAGGCGGCATATTTGCCTGATGGCAGGCAATGTAGTGAGAGGTAAATGCCGTGCCCACCCCGGACCGTCGCCCACGTGGCCATAACAGACGAGCCCAGCAGCGTCGCCAAGACGAATCACAAGGAACCCTGCTCCAACGTATCAACGCGGCTACCCTGCCCCTGCGCCAGCGTCTCGGCCAGGGCATGAGTGGCCTGGGTCAGCGCAACAAGGAACCGAAGGCGGCCTCGTTCAAGCTGGCAAGCCCCCTGCCCCGCAAACACACCATAGGGTTGCTGGTGCTGATCCCGCTCTGGCTGCTGGTGCTGGCCTGGGAGCCCGCCCCCGCCGCCCCCACCACGGCGCCGTCAGGCTCTCTGGCGGTCCCCCTGGCCGTGCCGGCCCAGGCCCTGACCGTCGGCAACGCCGGTGAGCCCCAGGCCGCCAAGCCCGTCGAGGAAAAAGTGGATGGCACCTGGTTGCAGCACGACGTGCAGGCCGGTGAAACCCTCTACTCCATCTTCCGCAAGTTCGAGTTGCCGGGGGCCGAGCTCAGCCGGCTCATCGCCATCGAAGGGCCGGACAGGCCGCTGACCCGGCTGCAGTCGGGCAAGTCGGTGTTCATCCTGGTGGACACCAGCCGCCGCATCCAGCGGGTCGAGGTCCGCTCTCTCGGTCAGGTCAGCTACCGCTACGACCGCCAGGGGGAAGGGTTCGCCCTCAAGGAATAAGGGGGCTCGACCACACCCCCTTATGCAGACGGGAGGCCATGGCCTCCCGTTTTTTTTGATGTGAAGCATGAAACAAGCTGCTGACTTCACAATACTTTTAGCTCGCTCAAAAAATGAAAAGTGCCAAATTGACAAGGGATCGGGCTCCAGTACAATCGGTCAGGCTTTAGACAGGGATTGTGCTACATGCTACTGGGACAAAGAGACGTGGTCAGTCATGCTTCAACCCCTGACTTCCAGGCAAATGCTGCCCAACCAGGCTTAGTTTCATTTTGTTATAGATAGGACTTACCACATGTCTGACATTCGCACCGGCCAAGTAAAATGGTTCAACGAAACCAAGGGTTTTGGCTTCATCGAGCAATCCCAGGGACCGGACGTTTTCGTTCACTTCTCCTCCATCCAGAGCGCAGGTTTCAAGACCCTGGCTGAAGGTCAAAAAGTCCAGTTCACTGTGACCCAGGGCAAAAAAGGCCCTCAGGCCGAGAACGTCACCGTTATCTGAGCCAGCGCCAGTGAACCCGTAGGAGGAGCCATCGCCCCTCCTATTTTTTTGCCCGCGATTTCCCCTCCCCGATCGGCAGAGCTCTTGCCGGGCTTGCCATCCCCACCTGCAAGCCGTTTATGGCCGCCACAGCCGCTATAAATCAAAATGATGAGTTTTGGTTAAATGCCCCGGTTTTAACTTACACCGAGCCACTGTCTGTCATTCAGGCCCTGCCAAGCCTGTTAGCCGACCGCAAAGGGTTGTGCCCGATCTCCGGGAGGCTATTAGCAAGCAACACATCTTGGTCTTATGACTTGGGATGTGCGGGGAAGAGAGAAATCAGGCAAACGCCGGATACGACAAATCATCGCAGCGCGATGTGATGGGCAATTCAAAGGGATTATGAGAACGTCGAAGAGAGATTGGAGCGGGAAACGAGACTCGAACTCGCGACCCCGACCT
>NZ_CAWMFQ010000153.1:0-1636 GCF_963866995.1 Aeromonas sp. ZOR0002
CAACGCAGCAGGTCGTAACCAACCGGATGCCGGCGAGCGAGCCCTATCGCGTCGGTGAGGGCGGCGCCCCGGTCAGCAGCGTCGGCAGCGCCTCCGGTGCCGGCGTGATCAAACCTTACAAGGTCGCAGCCCAGGAGCCGAGTGCGCCGGTAGCCAGCGTGCAGAGCAACGACAAGTCCAACATGATCCGCCACGTGGTGACCCGTGGTCAGAGTCTCTCCCGGCTCGCCGAGAAACACGGGGTGAGTCAGGCGCGACTGGTGGAGATCAACAAGCTCAAGTCACGGGACATCCAGATAGGGCAGGTGCTCTATATTCCGCGAAAATAGCGCGGGCTGAAGAACGCCGCTCTTCTCTGCCGATGGCAGGGAGGGGCGGTGAGCGTTGATGGCGCCAGGTCCACCTCTTCCCCTTTTTCATCTGCAGGAGCAAGCGATGCCAATCCGTATATTGCCGCCGATTCTGGCCAACCAGATTGCTGCCGGTGAGGTCGTGGAGCGGCCCTCCTCCGTGGTGAAGGAACTGGTGGAAAACAGCCTGGATGCGGGGGCTGACCGGGTCGAGATCGACATCGACAAGGGAGGCGCCAAGCTTATCCGCATTCGTGACAACGGCTGCGGTGTCGCCAGGGATGAGCTGGTGCTGGCGCTGTCGCGCCACGCCACCTCCAAGGTGGCGACCCTGGACGATCTGGAAGGGATCAACAGCCTGGGCTTTCGCGGGGAGGCGCTCGCCTCCATCAGCTCCGTCTCCCGCCTCACCTTCACCTCCCGTACGGCAGAGCAGAGCGAGGCCTGGCAGGCCCAGGCGGAAGGGCGTGAGATGAGCGTCACCGTGAAGCCGGCGGCCCACCCGGTGGGCACCACGGTGGAGGTGGTGGATCTCTTCTTCAACACCCCGGCGCGGCGCAAGTTCATGCGCAGCGAAAAGACCGAATTTGCCCACATCGACGAGCTGGTGCGCCGCATCGCGCTCTCCCGCTTCGACGTCACCCTGATCCTGCGCCACAACGGCAAGGTGGTGCGCCAGTACAAGGCGGCCAACACGGTGGAGGAGCAGGAGCGTCGCCTCGCCGCCGTCTGCGGCTCCCCCTTCATGCACCATGCCCTGGCGGTATCGAGCGAACACAGCGACGTGCGGTTGTGGGGCTGGCTGGCCACTCCGGCAGGGGCCAGGCCGCAGAACGACCTGCAATACACCTATGTCAATGGCCGCATGATGCGGGACAAGCTCATCAATCACGCCATCCGCCAGGCCTATGACGAGCTGCTGCCCGCCGATCGCTTCGCGGCCTATGTGCTTTATATCGAGCTGGATCCCCGCCAGGTGGACGTCAACGTCCATCCGGCCAAGCACGAAGTGCGTTTCCATCAGGCGCGTCTCATCCACGATTTCATCTTCCAGGCGCTGTTTACCGCCCTGCGACAGGACGGGGCAGGGAGCGCCACCGATGCACCTCTGGCCGAGACCCAGGTCGAGCTGCCGGGCAGCCCGGAGATCACCTATCCGGGTCAGGCGCCGCGTACCGAGTGGTACGGTGCCGAACATGGCTATCGGGCTCCTGCCTCTGCACGAGATGGCGACGGCGTGCGGGAAGGCGGTGGTGGCAGGGGAGGACACTACCAGCCTCCCGAAC
>NZ_CAWMFQ010000154.1:0-13161 GCF_963866995.1 Aeromonas sp. ZOR0002
CAGGCAAGCTGCAAATGGGGCTGGATTGCGCCATCGTGGTCGACCTGACCGACGCGGGTCTGTGACTGAAAACGTTACCTGACTCAACGAGTTAGAATGTCAGAAGCGATGCATGTTGCGATCGGGGAAGGCGGCGCGCTCGTCGATGGGCAGGATCAGGTGGTAGACCTCGTGGGCCGCCAGGGTGAAGCCCGTGGGCCACGCCAGTTGATGGCGATCATCGATGAAGACACGGGCGAAGCGACGCTCGGTCTCCATGGCCGCAAACAGCGGCTGACCGCGCCAGGGGGTGAGATCCAGCACGCCTGTGGTGCCGTCGGAGAGCACCACGAACAGAGACCAGCCCTGCATATATTCCACATCGATGAAGACCGGCATCCCTTCGGCTCCGATTGAGAAATTCGGCGCCATTATAGGCACGACCCTTGTCTCGATGTGCCAGCAGGATCACAGTTTTCCCAGCGTTTTATGCTCTCTTCGAACCCTGCATCCCGTCACAAAAAAATCATAAAACGTGCCAACTTTTCCATGTATACCCCATGCCCATGCAACCTTTGCCAGGCGCCACTGTCATACTCCTGCACCATAACAACAATGCGTCCGGGGACTGGGCGCAAACAGGTTTGCAGGAACAATATGACCACCATCAGACAATGGCTGGGACCGGTTTGGCCCATCGCCGTATTTTCATTGATCGCGCTCATCTCCCTGACCGTCAGCCGCCTTGGCCTGGGGCTCTGGCAACTGGAACGGGTGGATGCCGTCTCTGGCTGGCAGGAGATGCTGCTGCAAGGCATTCGCGTCGACGTCGCCACCCTCTGCTGGGTCTGGGGCGTACCCGCCGTCTTGACCCAGTTGCTGGCCGGGCCCCACGCGCCGGGGCGGCTCTGGATGCAGCTTATCCGGATCTGGCTCACCCTGGGGCTCTGGCTGATGCTCTTTCTCGAGATCTCCACTCCCGCCTTCGTCACCGAATACGGGGTGCGCCCCAACCGCCTCTATGTGGAGTACCTCATCTATCCGAAGGAGGTGCTCTCCATGCTGTGGGCTGGCCGCAAGGGCGAGCTGCTGCTGGCCGTGATCTTCAGCGGCGCCGTGCTGGGCGGTGGCTGGTGGCTGAGCGGCCGCCTGGTGCGTGACCTAAGCTTCCCCCGCTGGTACTGGCGCCCCGCCTTCGCCCTGCTGATCCTCGCTGTCGGCTTCCTCGGCGCCCGCTCCAGTCTCGGCCATCGCGCCCTGAATCCGGCCATGGTGGCCTTTGCCGACGATCCCCTGGTCAACGCCCTCACCGTCAACTCCGCCTACTCCCTCTTCTTTGCCATCAAGCAGATGGGGGCCGAGGAGGATGCCAGCCAGTTTTACGGCAAGATGGCTGACCATCAGGTACTCGACATAGTCCGCGAGGAGAGCGGTCGCCCTCTCGGCGATTTTACCTCTGCCGATCTGCCGAGCCAGACCTTCAACACGGCCAGCTACCAGGGCAAGCCCAAAAACCTGGTGATCCTGCTGCAAGAGAGCCTGGGGGCCCAGTTCGTCGGCTCCCTCGGCGGCCTGCCGCTCACCCCGAACATCGATGCCTTGTCGAAAGAGGGTTGGGCGTTCGAGCAGCTCTACGCCACCGGTACCCGTTCGGTACGCGGCATCGAGGCGGTGCTCACCGGCTTCACGCCGACCCCGGCCCAGGCCGTGGTCAAGCTCGGCAAGAGCCAGACCAACTTCTTCACCATCGCCGACCTGCTCAAGCAGCGAGGCTATGACACCAGCTTCATCTATGGCGGCGAGAGCCACTTCGACAACATGCGCAGCTTCTTCCTCGGCAACGGCTTCACCACCATCGTCGAGCAGAAGGACTTCAAGAACCCGGTGTTCGAGGGATCCTGGGGCGCCTCGGATGAAGATCTGATGGCCAAGGCCAACGAGACCTTCGCGGCGCTGCACAAGGAGGGCAAACCCTTCTTCAGCCTGGTGTTCAGCTCCAGCAACCACGATCCCTTCGAGTTCCCCGACAACCGCATCGCCCTGTACGAGCAGCCCAAGCAGACCCGCAACAACGCCGCCAAGTACGCGGACTACGCCGTCGGCGAGTTCTTCAAGAAGGCCAGGGCATCGGACTACTGGCAGGACACCCTGTTCCTGGTCATCGCCGATCACGACAGCCGGGTCGGGGGAGCCAGCCTGGTGCCCATCCCCCGCTTCCACATCCCGGGGGTCATCCTGGGGGACGGCATAGCACCGAGAAATGACCCTCGCATCGTCAGCCAGATCGACATGGCCCCGACCCTGCTCTCCCTCATGGGCATCAGTGCCGACTACCCCATGCTGGGCAAGGATCTCACCCGCATGCCCGCCGACTGGCCGGGGCGCGCCATCATGCAATACGACAAGAACTTCGCCCTGATGCGCGGCAAGGATGTGGTGATCCTGCAGCCCGAGCGGGCGCCGGAAGGCTTCATCTACGAGGATGCGACCGAGACGCTCACCCCGGCGCCGCAGCCGGGCGCCATGAAGGATGCCGCCCTGGGGCTGGTCCTGTGGGGCAGCCTGGCCTATCAGCAGGGGCTCTACCGGACGGCGCAGGACAGCCGGCTGGCTCTCAATTGAGGAACCGCCCACAAAAAAACCGCCCTCGGGCGGTTTTTTCTTGCGGCTCGCCCCGTCAGGGGTGGGGGAAGCAGGGGAGCGAGCGGCTGAACCTGTGCTCGAACACCAGGGAGGTCTCGAGGTGCACCACTTCTTCCCGGGAGGTGAAGTGATCGAAGACGAAATTGCGCAGGTGTTCGGTATCGGAGACGCACAGGTGCACCAGGAAATCATCCTTGCCGCCCATGTGGAACAGGCTGATCACCTCGGGCAGGGCCAGGATGGCGTCGCGAAACGCATCGATGATCTGGCGGCTGTGACGGGCCAGTTGCAAGGAGACCATGGCCTGGATGTGACCGCCCAGGGCCTGGTAATCCACCTCGCAGTGCGCCCCCTTGAGCACGCCATCCTGCTGCAGCTTGCGCACCCGCTCCAGACAGGTGGACGGCGCCACCCCGACCAGGGCCGCCAAATCCTTGTTGGTCATGCCCGCATCGCGAAACAGATGGGCCAGGATGTCCAAGTCCAGTTGATCCAGGTTTCTCATCTTTACTCCTTGCATCGCTCGATTTTTTTAGACTCTGCCCGTAAACCGGGCCGAACACAACGCAGATTGACATCCCCTCCGGCCCCTCTATGCTGTGCCGCACCCGCGGGATGCCGATCCCGTTGACCCCGACCACCACGAGGAACCCCATGCTCAGTGCCCATCCCTTCTGGAGCCTGGACGTTCCACGGCTCGACGGCCAGCTCCTGCTCACCCCCTGCCCCGGCAGCCAGCAGGTCCCCATGACCGACGCCCTTGCCCAGTTGCAGCTGGCCGGTGCCGGCGGGGTGCTGACCCTGATGACGGAGGAAGAGATGACCCTGTGCGGGTCCCTCTCTCTCGGGCAGCTGGTGCAGGCCAGAGGCATGAGCTGGTTCCATCTGCCCATTGCGGATGACGAGGCACCGGATGCCGCCTTCGAACAGGCCTGGCCCAGGGTACAACCCCGACTGCTCGCCCTGCTGCACGAGGGGCGTCACCTTGCCATTCACTGCCACGGCGGAAGCGGGCGTACCGGGCTGGCGGCCGCCCTGGTGCTGATGACCCAGGGGCTGCCCCAGCAGGAGGCCATGACCCTCATCCGGGCCAGACGGCCACGGGCCTTCACCCTGGCCTGCCACCGTCACTGGCTCGATACCCGTGGGCGGCGGCTGGCCGGGGCGGACTGATGGGCTCTATCCCTTGGGCTGCTGGTAGGTAAACACCTTGCCGATGTCTTCCACCTTGTAGCTGGTCAACTGGTAGACGTAATAGTTGAGCCAGTTGGAAAACAGCAGGTGACCGTGGCTTCGCCAGGTGGCGCGCGGGGTCTGGCTTGGGTCGTTGTTCGGGTAATAGTTGACCGGAATGACGGGGGTGAGCCCGGCCGCCAGATCCCGCCGGTATTCCCCATCCAGGGTCAGGGCGTCATATTCCGGATGGCCGGTGACGAACACCTGGCGACAATCCTTGGTGGCGGCCAGATAGACACCCGCCTCTTCCGACTCGGCGAAGATCTGCAGATCGGTGTGGGCGCGGATGAGATCCCCGTCGAAGGCCGCATAACGGGAGTGGGGCGCCACGAATTCGTCATCGAAGCCACGCAGCAGCGCCTCGTGCTCGTCGAGGCGGTGGTGGCGATAGACCCCGGAGAGCTTCTCGCCGTGGGTCTGCTTTTCCATGCCGTACAAGGCTTTCAGCGCCGCCTGCACCGCCCAGCAGAGGAAGAGGGTGGAGGTGACATGCTGATGGGACCACTCGATGATCTCGACGATGCGGGGCCAATAGACCACCTCCTCGAACTCCACCAGCCCGAGCGGCGCCCCCGTGATGATCATGCCGTCGTAGTTATTGCCTCTCACCTGCTCGAAGTCGTGATAGAAGTTCTCCAGGTGCGCCTGGGGCGTGTTTTTCGACTCCCGATCGTCGATGCGCAACAGATCCACGTCCACCTGCAAGGGCGAGTTGGAGAGCATCCGCATCAGCTGGATCTCGGTTTCTATCTTCTTGGGCATCAGATTGAGGATGAGCACCCGCAGCGGGCGGATGTTCTGGGTGACGGCCCGGGATTCCGTCATCACGAAGATGTTCTCCTGCCCCAGCACTTCGGCGGCGGGCAACTGGTCCGGGATCTTGATCGGCATGCTGACTCCCTGTACTGCATCGGTAAATATGTCTGGACATCTAGAAGCCTATAATAAAGCGCTCCCGCTGTCATCAGATACCTTTTGTATTCACCCCGCCCTTTGACTAGCATACGGCTCAGTGTGTCCCTCGTGCCCAACCCCATGACAGGAATCAAGATCTCCGTAGAACGGCTGCAAGTCGGCAATTATGTCTCCCTGCCTTTGGGATGGCGTGAGCACCCGTTTCTGTTCTCCAGCTTCAAGCTCAAGAGCGAGGAGGAGATCGAGCTCATTCGTCGCCTTGGCCTCAAGCTGGTGACCATCATTCCCGACAAGAGCGACACGCCGCCCAAGCCCCTCGGACAGACCCAGCCCCAGGCGGATGAGGTTGAGGGAGAGGGTCTTGTCGCCCGCCAGGAGGAGATGCAGCAGGAGAAACTGCGGCGCATCGAGCAGTTGCAGCGCTATCGCCGCGACCTGCAGCAGTGCGAGAAACAGTTCCGCCAATCCCTGGCCCAGGTGCGCAACCTCATGGGCAAGATCCAGTCCCGCCCCCTCAACGCCATCAGCGAGGCCCAGGAGCTGATCAACGCCATGACGGAGCAGCTCCTCTCGGTGGACGAGATGGTGCTGCACCTGGTCTCTGACAGCGATGATGGCAACAGCCTGCAGTTTCACTCCCTCAACGTCAGCGTGCTCAGCATGCTGCTCGCCCGGGAGTGCAAGTTGCCGGCCGAGGCGATCCGCCAGGTCGGCATGGGGGCCCTGTTCCACGACATCGGCAAGCTGAGGATCCCGAGCCAGATCCTGCGCAAGACGGAGCCGCTGACCAAGCCGGAGCAGAACCTGATGGCCCAGCATCCCCGCTACGGCCTGGAACTGCTGGGGCTGGTCAGCGATTTTCCGGAAGCGGCCAAGCAGATAGTGCAGAACCACCACGAGTACCTGGACGGCACCGGCCCCCAGGGGCTCAAGGGGGATCAGCTCGATCCCCTCACCCAGATCGTCTCCCTCATCAACGAGTACGACAACCTCTGCCACCTGGAGGCCAAGGTGCCCTACGCGGCCCTCGGCAGCCTCTACAAGCAGCGCAAGTCCCAGTTCAACGCCGATCACCTCGGCATGCTGATCCGACTGATGGGGGTCTACCCCCCGGGTAGCGTGGTGCAGCTTTCCAACGGCCAGGTGGGGCTGGTGATGTCGGTCAACGCCTCCCGCCTGCTCTACCCCGCCGTGCTGGTATACGACCCCCGCATTCCGCGCCAGGAGGCAGCCATCATCGACCTCGACGCGGCCGGGCTGACCATCGCCAAGGTGATCCAGCCCAAACGCCTGCCCCCGGCGGTGTTCGAATACCTCAACCCCCGCACCCGGATCAGCTACTACTTCGAACACGGCAAGCCCTGAGAGGGCTGGCCCCACCCAAGGAGTCCCCATGCGCATCGAGATCATCAGCACAGGCGACGAGATAGTGACCGGCCTGGTGGTGGACACCAATGCCGCCTGGCTCAGCGCCCTCTTGCTGGAGCAGGGCTGGCAGGTGCGCCGCCGCGCCACCGTGGGGGACAACCTCGCGGATCTGACAGCCGTGCTGCAGGAGAGCGCCAACCGCGCCGAGGTGGTACTGGTGTGCGGGGGGCTCGGCCCCACGGCGGACGACCTCACCGCCCAGGCCGCGGCCGAGGCGTTTGACCAGCCCCTGACCCTGTTCCCGGACTGGCTCGCCACCATGGCCGAACGCTATGCCAGCCGGGGCCGCACCATGGCACGGAGCAACACCAAGCAGGCCTGGCTGCCCCGGGACTGCGAGATCCTCGACAACCCGGTGGGCACCGCCTGCGGCTTTGTGGTCCGCCACCCGGCCAGCCACGGCCAGAGCCGGCTCTTCTTCACCCCGGGCGTGCCGTTCGAATTCAAGCAGATGGTGCGCGAACAGATCATGCCCCGCCTCAAGGTGCTGGCCGGGGAAGAGACCGACACCGAGCTGCGCCGTTTCTACACCTTCGGCGTCTCGGAGTCCGCCCTCAGCGACATGCTGGATGCGGCCCCCTGGCCTGCCGGCATCGAGCTGGGCTACCGCTCCTCCATGCCTCTCATCGAGCTCAAGCTCATCGGCCACGGTGCCAGCACCGCCGACATGGATGCCGCCGAGGCGAGGTTGCTTGCGGCCATCGTTCCCTGGCTGGTGGGACGTGGCAACGAGGCGCCTGCCAGCCAGATCCTGGCCCTGCTGGGGGAGCGGTCGCTGCACCTGCAAGAAGGAGAGAGCAGGGGCACCCTGCTGGTCATGTGTCACGGGCACCCGGCCCTGACCGCCGGCTTCAGCCACACCCTGAGCGACGATCTGACTCAACTGGCGGTGCCCGCCGCCCCCCTGAGCCTCACCATAGGCCGTGCCGGGCCGGACGGCGTGCCGCTGCTGCTCTGCGCCGACGGGCAACTGCACGGCCAGACGCTCAGGGTCAGCCACCCGGATCCCGCGAGCGGTCGCCGGATCCTCGCCTTCGCCGCCCTCGACATGCTGCGCCGCCACCTGCTGGGGCTGCCGGTGCTCGCCGACTACCTCACCCTGACCCGAACGGCCAGGTGCCAGGAGGGCGCCCGGGGCTAGAAGTGAGCCAAGCCTGCACCGCCATGGACCCAGTACCCGGCGAGCGCCAGGGTCAGCAGGCAGAAGGCCCTCTCGTAGCCCCCGCCGCTCTTGAGGGGCAGGCCGGGCAGGCGAAAGCGCCGACGCCAGGGCCAGAGCAGGGGAATGCCCATGGGGGTGAGCCAGTCCCCCAGCAGATGGCTGAGATAGCCCACGATGAGAGCATCCTTCACCGCCCCCGACAGCAACCAGGGGGCTTCCACCTGGGCCAGCCCCCAGACCCCCATCCCCACCGCCAGCAGGCTGTGGGTGAAGCCGCGATGGCCGAACAGCCGGGAGAGCGGCCCCGAGATCCAGGGCAGTTGCCGCCCGAGCAGGGAGCGGGGGTGATCGAGATCCGGCAGCAGGGCGCTCGCCAGGGCCATGGGAACGATATGCCACAGGCTGGCATCGGCCAGGGCCGGAGTCAGTTCAACCTTGTGGGCAAGCAGGACGCAGGTGACGGAAAACAGCAGGTGGCCTTGGGCGGTCATGGGGCTCGTTCGGTTGGACAGAAAAAGGGGCTGATCGGTGGCGACCAGAGTCCTCGCCCTGAGGCGGCGGCAGATTAAAATCCTTCTCTTCCTGCCTGGCAAGGTGATTTGCATCGCCTCCATCAACGTGATGGACACTCTGGATAGCGAAAGCATAAAACGTCAGCATATTGCGCTAAAAAACTGCAATGGAACCCATGACATGGCCGGCTCTGCCCCTCTCCCGTCAGCCGAAATTTCCTCAACCCGGCTCACCCATTTGCATTCAGATCGTTGACCCGGAAGGAAAAATACCCGAATACTGCGCGTTGGATCCGCCCCGGCGGCATTGGATGCCGGCAAGGAGAGGCCCCGGTATGGGGCAAACCGGACAGGGACAACGAAGGAGGGCCCGGTGTTAAGCAAAGCGTGGTTTCAGCTGTCGGCCGACATGAGCTATGTCTGCCTGCGCATCACCCCGGGCCTCACCGAGCCCATCCAGGAAAGCGACGTCCTGGCCCTGCTGCGACTCTCCAACTGTCGGCGCTACGAACCCCTCGGCGAGGGGATCCGCGAAGCCGTCACCCTGCTCAACGCCCTCATCGCAGAGCCGGATGCCCCCGCGCATCCGCCAGTCCCCATTGCCCGGCGCCAGGATGCCAGGCTGCTCATCCAGGTGGACAAGGACCAGATGAGCGCCAGGGCGCAGATCACCGCGGACTGGGGCGGCCAGCCCCTGACCCTGGCCCGGTTGCAGGAGGCCCTGGCGGCCAGCACGGTCAAGCAGGGGGTGAGCGAGCGGCTGCTTGCCGCCGCCATCCAGGCCGCGGGTGAAGCGGCACCCGGTGCCCAGCTCAATCCCGTCATCGCCCTCGGCAAGGCCGCCAGGCACGGCCTGGATACCCGCCTGGAGCGGCTGGTGGAGACCGCAGCCGAGCGGATCCTCAAACCCCAGGAGCGGGATCACGGCAAGGTGGACATGCGCGACCTCGGCACCCTGCTCACCGTCAAGGCCGGAGCGTTGCTGATGCGCAGGCACCCCGCCACCCAGGGCATCGACGGCTTCACCGTGACGGGCCAGACCCTGACCGCCCGCCACGGCAAGGAGAGCGCCATGACGCCGGGTGACGGCACCTGCCTCTCCCCCGAGGATCCGGACCTGCTGCTGGCGACACGCCCGGGGCTCCCCTGTCAGGAGCGTGCCGGGATGCGGGTCGACGAGGTGCTCAACGTCAAGCAGGTCGACATCCGCCACGGCCACGTCGAGTTCGAGGGATCGCTGCTGGTCACCGGGGACGTCATGCCCGGCATGCGCGTCAAGACCAGCGGGGACGTGGTGATCGGCGGCTTCGTCGAGGGCGGCTACATCGAATCCGGCGGCACCATCACGGTGCGCAACGGCATCATAGGGCGCAAGCTGGCGGACGACGAATACCTCTGCCACCTCAACGCCGGGGGGGAGATCCACGCCAGCTATGCCCAGTACGCCAGGCTGGAGGCCGATGGCGACATCCATATCCTGAGCCAGCTCAGTCACTGCTATTGCCGCAGCGGCCAGGATCTCAAGGTGGGGGACAGCGCCATGCGCAAGGGGCACCTCATCGGCGGCATCAACATCGCCAATCGGCTCATCATGGCCCCGGTGCTCGGAGCCTCGGCGGCCAACCGGACCCGGTTGCAGATCCTCGGTGGCTATTTCAGCCAGAAGGAGCAGGAGCTGGCGCTGCGCCAGCGCAAACAGACCTGCGCCGAGCAGATAGACAAGCTGCAGGATCTCATCCTGCGTCTGCTGCAACTGCCCCGTGACAAGCGCAATCCCGAGACCCTGCAGAAGATCAAGGCGCTGCGCACCCGCCAGTTCGACGAGAGCAAGAGCCTGGACGAGCAGCTCGTCGAGGCGCAGCGGGAGCTGCAGGCGCTCATGGCCAACATGGACATCATCGCCACCCAGCGCCTCTTCCCCGGCGTCGAGGTGGAGATGGCCCATCACCACAACAGGGTCGACATCGAGCACGGCCCCATCCACTTCGCCATCCGGGAAGATCAGCTGCAACTGACCCCCTACCAGGGCCAGCGCTGAGGGACAACGTGCCCCCGCGTCGGCAGGCGGCGTGATCCCGGCGGCGATTTTCGCTACACTCGGCCTCCCCATGGCCCCATCGGGCGGGCCGGCCAGACTCAGGTAGTGAGAAGATGTACAAGCTGATCGCATTGGATATGGATGGCACCCTGCTGACCCCAGAGGGCCGAATCTCCCCCCGCACCCAGGCCGCCATCGCGGCAGCCCGCGCCAGGGGCGTGACCGTGGTGCTGGCCTCCGGCCGCCCGCTGGAAGGCATGACCGCCGCCCTGACCGAGCTGGGCCTCACCGGCCAGGATGACTACGTCATCTGCTACAACGGCGCCCTGGTGCAGCAGGTGTCCGAGCAACGCATCATCCGCAGCCAGTTGCTGACCGGCAGCGACGCCCGTGCCATCGCCCACCTGGCCTGTGAGCTGGGGGTGAACATCCACGGCTTCTCCGTCCGCCAGGGGCTCATCAGCCCCAGGATCAGCCCCTACACCGAGCACGAATCCCGCCTCATCGGTCAACCCATCAACCTGGTGGACTTCGCCACCCTGCCCGACGACGAGCAGATCATGAAGGTGATGATGATTGACCCAGAGCCCCTGCTCTCCCGTGCCATCGCCCAGCTGCCCGCCGAACTCCACGAGCGCTATACCGTGGTGCGCAGCGCCCCCTACTTCCTCGAGTTCATGAACAAGCGCAGCAACAAGGGCACCGGCGTCGCCGCCCTGGCCGAGCACCTGGCGCTGGATGCCTCCCAGGTGATCGCGGTGGGGGATGCGGGCAACGATCACCACATGATCGCCTACGCCGGACTCGGGGTCGCCATGGGCAACGCCACCGACGAGATCAAGGCGCTGGCACAGCACACCACGGGGCGCAACGATGAAGACGGGGTCGCCCAGGTGATCGAACGTTTCATCCTGAACGCCTGAGTCGACAAGGGGCCCTGCGGGCCCCTTCTGCTATCCGGCCACCCGGCCAGATGTTTAATATATCCACCATCAAATCTCTCACCGCACCAGCTCCTCCCCCTCAAGTCCCTTTAAATGGGACTCTCAGCCGTATTCCGACATCAACGGTTAACATAATTGCATCATTTTGTTTGACATATTGAACGGCCTTGGCAGACTGGAGGCAGGATCCAGGCTGTCGTTGCCAAGGCTGACCGACGATTCTGGCACGCTGGCGCGACCCTGATCCCACGACCATGCCTTGAGGCATGCCCTTGCGAGCCGAGGCGGCAAGGGCCTTCCCAAGGCGCAGGATGAGACCGCCAAGGATAGCCAAGGTGACCTATGCCCAACCCCAGTTCCCATAACAAACCCGTCGTGCTGATGACCATGGGGGCCCAGGCCCGCAGTGGCCACGCCTACCAGGTCATGACCCACAAATACATCAAGCCTCTGGTGGAGATCAGCGGCTGCGTGCCGCTGCTGGTGCCCACCTGCTGTGGCACCGAGGATCTGGAGCAGTATCTGGACCTCGCCGACGGGGTCTATCTGAGCGGTGCCGGATCCAACATCGATCCTGCCCTCTATGGCCAGGAGAACCTCACCCCGGAGAAGCCCCAGGACAGGGACAGGGATCTGTTCGATATTCCCCTGGTGCGCGCCGCCCTCGACCGTGGCCTGCCGATCCTCGGGATCTGCCGCGGCATGCAGGAGATCAACGTGGCCCTGGGAGGCGACATTCACCAGAAGGTCTATTGCGAGCCGGGTTATGACGATCATCGGGAGGATGCGGATGACCCGGTGGACGAGCAGTATGGCGAGAGCCATCAGGTCGAGCTGGTACCCGGTACCTGGCTGGCCGAGCTGATGGGACAGCCGTCGATTCCGGTCAACTCCCTCCATGGGCAGGGGATCAAGACGCTGGCCAAGGGGCTGGCCCCCCTGGCCCATGCCGAAGACGGGCTGATCGAGGCGATCCACGCTCCCGCCCTCTCCCCCTTCCTGCTGGCGGTGCAGTGGCACCCGGAGTGGAAGGCCAGCGAGAACCCCCACTCCATCAAGCTGTTCACCGCCTTTGGCGACGCCTGCCGCCGGTTCAGGCAGCAGATCGGCTAGTCGCCGACCCCTTGCCCTTGAGCCTGGGCAGGGCCTCGTACATCGGGGGCTGCCCGGAGGCATCCGACGTGGCGGGCCTGTGAAACCCCCACGCCATCAAGCTGCCCACTGCCTTCGGCGACGCCTCCTGCCCGCTCAGGCAGCAGACGGGCTAGTCGCCAAATCCCTTGCCCTTGAGCTTGGGCAGGGCCCCGCGATCAGGACGCAGGGTTCGGCAGACATCCAGCCCCTTGAGGCCCCGCTGGATATGGTCCGGGGCCTGCCCGAGCACCATGCCGTTGCCGCGATAGAGACGGGCATCCTCCAGCTCGAACAGCTCGCCCCCGATGAGCAGTTGCTCCCGACCATTCACCACCTTGCCCCGTTTCAGGGGCAGGGTCATGTCCACCTGGATCTCGCCGGTGGCACACCCCTCGCGCCAGCGCGCCTCGTCGGAAAACGGGGAGATGGCGATCTCCCGCCAGGATCCGTCCCTGAACTCCATCCGGTAACGGTCTTGCACCAGATCGCATCCCGCCAGCACCATGGGGATCGCCAGCCAGATGACACCCTTCATTCCCTTCACACCCTTGCTCCCTTGTTGTTATTGCCAGATATAGATCACGGAATCTGTCCCTCATCCCCAGCTCAGAGCAGCAGGGTGGCCAGATCCTGCAGCTGCCCCAGCTCCACATCCGGCAGCAGCGACAACGACTGCCAGGGCTGACCGCTCTCGTTGAGCCAGGCGGCCCGAAAGCCGTGCAGCCTGGCCCCCAGCACGTCGGTCACCGGGTGATCCCCCACATGAAGGATGCGGCCGGGGGCCAGCCCCAGGGCCTCTTGCACCTGCACGAACATGTCGGGCGCCGGTTTCATTCTGGCTCCCGCTCCCGCCTTGCAGACCAGGGTGAAGTAGCCAGCCAGACCCGCCTGCTCCAGATCCAGGTTGCCGTTGGTGATCACCGCCAGCGGGTAGCGCGCCGCCAGACGAGCCAGCAGGGCGTGAGTCGCCTCGCTCACCTCTATCTTCGAGCGCTCGGCCATGAAACCGGTGAACACCGCCCGGGCCTGCTGCTCCGCCAGCCCGGGCTCCATGCCCCCCTGCACCAGGGCCTCGCGAATGCCCCGCTGGCGCGTCAGGCTGACGTCGTGGCTCAGCGCCGGGTGGTCCAGCAGCAACTGGCGCTTGAGCGCGAGCCAGCGCGGCTTGTC
>NZ_CAWMFQ010000154.1:13207-14357 GCF_963866995.1 Aeromonas sp. ZOR0002
TATTCGCTGCGCAGGTGGTCCAGCATCCACTGTTCCGCCCGCGCGATGGCGGGGCCGTTGTCATAGAGGGTGTCGTCCAGATCGAACGAGATGGCGGCCACCGGCTGCCAGCGACGGTAAAACTGCATGGCTGTTCCTCTTTACTCCTCATCCTCTGGCGTTGCGGGCTCCCGCCTGACCCGGGCGACGTGGAGATTGTCATCCCCGCAGATCGCACACCACATCACTCATCCTCCGGCGTTTCCGGATCCCGCTTCGCCCGCGGGTGGGCACTGTCATATACCTTGGCCAGATGCTGGAAGTCGAGGTGGGTATAGATCTGGGTGGTGGAGAGATCCGCATGCCCCAGCAGCTCCTGCACCGCCCGCAGATCGCCGGAGGATTCCAGCATGTGGGTGGCGAAGCTGTGGCGCAGCTTGTGGGGGTGCACGTGGGCATTGAGCGCCTGCTTGTTGCCCCAGCCGTCGAGCCGCTCCTGTACCGAGCGGGCCGAGAGCCGCTGCCTGCGCTTGGAGACGAACAATGCCTCCCCCTCGTCACCGGCCAGCAGGGGGCGTACCTTGAGCCACTTGTGCAACCACTCCACCGCCATCCGCCCGATGGGCAGCACCCGCTCCCGCGAGCCCTTGCCGAGCACCCTGAGCTGGCGCTCGTCGAGCTTCACGTCCGCGAGGTTGAGCCCCACCAGCTCGGCAAGGCGCAGGCCGGAGGAGTACATCAGCTCCATGATGGCGCGATCCCGCACCGCCAGCGGATCCTGCTCGTCGGTGATGTTGAGCAGCTGGTACATCTCGTCCACGTCCAGGTTCTTGGGCAGGGGCCGCCCCTGCTTGGGGGTGACGATGCCCCGCGCCGGGTTGGCGGTGAGCCGCCCCTGGCGCACCTGCCAGTCGCAGAAGCTGCGCAGGGCCGACACCTTGGTGGCAAGGGAACGGGGCGCCAGCCCCCCCTTGTGCATCCGGGTCACCAGACTGCGCACCTGGCTCGCCTCGAGCCGGGCCCAGTCGTCGACCCCGAGCTTCACCAGCTCGGCGGTCATGGCTTCCAGGTGGGCCTGATAGTTGCTGCGGGTATGGGGGCTGAGCTGGCGCTCGACCCGCAGGTATTCGATAAAGGCGTCCAGCTCCCCCGCCAGTGCGACCGGCAGGGG
>NZ_CAWMFQ010000155.1:0-2555 GCF_963866995.1 Aeromonas sp. ZOR0002
AGGGCCCGCAGGGAGGAGTCCGTCAGCTCGCCGATGCGAATGGCCATGTCCACCCGCCGCTCCATCAGGTTGATGAAGCCCTCGGAGCTGTGCAGTTGCAGCTCGATGGCGGGGTAGCGGCGGCGAAACTCGCCGATGATGGGCACCAATCTATGCAGGATGAAGGGGGTGGCGGCGTCCACCCGCAAAATGCCCTCCGGCTGCTCCCGGCGCATCAGCAGCAACCCTTCCGCCTCACTCATCTCGGTCAGGATCTTCACCGCCCGCTGATAGAACCAGCTCCCCTCCTCGGTCAGGCTGACCCGCCTCGTGGTGCGGTTGAGGAGCACGGTGGCGAGCTTCTCTTCGAGGCGCTTGATGCCGCGGCTCACCACGGAATTATCCATGCCGAGATTCTCCGCCGCCTGGCGAAAGCTGCCCGCCTCCACCACCGCCACAAACAGGGTCAATTCATCGGAATGGGTCTTCATTGTTGTCATCCTGGCAAGAGTAATGGGCCTTTATAGGTGCAATGGCCGGGAGTTAGCAAGACAGGCGTCGCTTCGTATCGTGACGCACCACCTGTTTTATCTGCGCCCTTGCCAGTACAATGCCGCCAACCGGCACCGTATGGCGCCACACCATGACAGGGACGATCCATGACATTCGACAACAGGCTGGCCGCCGCCCATCGGGAGCTGGCCGAGAAGGGCGTGCAAACGCTCAACTACAACCCGCCGATCATCTGGCTGCTGCGAAAGGCGGGGTTCACCATCAGGCCGCCCCACTACGAACGCTTTCTGATCAACGTTCTTGCCCTGGGACTCCCCATCGGCGCTATCTGGGGGGTGTTGATGTGGTGCCTCGGCTGGCAAGATGAGGTGAGCCTGGGGTTTGCCCTGCGCCAGAGCCTGCTGTTTGGCATCGGGCTCGGTCTGCTGATGGGGACCTGGTTCTGGTTTCGGCGCAAGCAGCTCAAGCTGACCCCCTGGGACGCCTTGCCCCACTCCACGATCCGCACGCAAAAGCGCTGGCAACCGAAATAACCACCGATATCGACAAGGAAACCCTTATGACCAGGGCCCATGAAAAACTGAACTATGTGGAATTTGCGGCCAGGGATCTTGCCGCCACCAAAGCCTTCTTCACCGCCGCCTTTGGCTGGCAGTTTGCCGACTACGGCCCCGATTATTGCGCCTTCGAAGGGGAAGGGCTGGATGGCGGCTTCTACCGCACCGAACTGTGCAGCCAGAGTGCTCAGGGCGGGGCGCTCCTGGTGTTCTACAGCGCCGATATCGAGGCGACCCAGAGCAAGGTAGCCGGCGCAGGGGGCACCATAGTGCGCCCGCTGTTTGACTTCCCCGGTGGCCGCCGCTTTCACTTTGTCGAGCCCAGCGGCAATGAATTTGCGGTCTGGTCCGAACCGGCCAGCGCTTGATAATACTCCGCCCTCCCCTGGCCCACCTGCACCACGACCAGCCATGGGGAGGCCACATTGCTGCACTCACCTCAATAGTGTTTTGCGACTGCTGCCCTGTATCCCCCAGTCTGGGGCGGGCATACTGACTCCCGTCTTAACGAGGAGGTTCAGATGCCATCCCCCCTGATCGTGATTGCCCAGCTTGACGCCAAACCCGAATTCGCCGCCCAGTTTCGCGCCGCCCTCGAGCTGCTGATCGCCGCTACCCTGCAAGAGCCGGGGTGCCTTTGCTACCAGTTGCACCAGAGCCTGGAGAGCCTCCACAGCTGGATGCTGTACGAGGAGTGGGAGAGTGAAGCAGCCCTCAGCGCCCACCAGCAGCAGCCCCATTTTCTCGCCTTCGTGGCCGACACCCAGGAGTGGTTTGCCAGCAGCCTGGTGCGCCGCTATCACAGGGTCTGAGGCTGCCGGCGCCCTCCCCGCCGGATCTGCACCGCAGGCCCGGCAAACAGACAAAGCATTGAGCGTAGAAACAATAACTTGAGGAATTTGATGATGAAGATGCCCAACCTGGGTCTTGGAACCTTCCGCCTGAAAGATCAGCCCCTTCGCGACTCCCTGCTCCAGGGGCTGGAACTTGGCTACCGCCATATCGATACCGCCCAGATCTATGACAACGAGGCCGAAGTCGGCCAGTTGATGAGCGAGAGTGGCGTGCCCCGCCAGGAGATCTACCTGACCACCAAGGTGTGGACCAGCGAGTTCGGCCCGGGCAAGCTGATCCCGAGCCTGGAGGTGAGCCTGGAAAAACTGGGCACCGACTATCTGGATCTGGCGCTCATTCACTGGCCCTCCCCCAAGGATGAGGTGCCGATGGCGGTCTATCTGGAGCAGCTGGCCGAGGCCAAAGCCCGGGGCCTGACCCGCGAGATCGGGGTCTCCAACTTCACCGTGGCCCAGCTTAAAGAAGCTATCGAGGTTCTGGGGCCGGGCGTCATCGCCCATCAGCAGGTAGAGATCCACCCGCTGCTGCAAAACCGCAAGGTGGTGGAATTCTGCCAGGCCCACGGTATCGCCATCACCGCCTACATGCCGCTCGCCTATGGCAAGGTGCTCGCCGAGCCGCTGCTGATGGAGATCGGCCAGCGCCACGGCG
>NZ_CAWMFQ010000155.1:2607-10745 GCF_963866995.1 Aeromonas sp. ZOR0002
GGTGTCGCTGGCCTGGCTGCTGGCCCAGGGCATGACGGTGATCCCGAGTTCCACCAAGCGGGAGAATCTGGCCGCCAACCTGGCCGCGCTGAAGGTACGGCTCAGCAGCGACGAGATGGCGCAGATTGCCACCCTGGATCGGGGTGAGCGCTGCGCCAACCCGGACTTTGCGCCGGATTGGGATTGATCCCCCTCATCCCCAGCCCTTCTCCCGCCAGGGGAGAAGGGAGCAAATAAGGCTCAATGACATTCTTCAGCACCAGCGGGAGGCACAATGCCTCCCGCTTTTTTTGTCCCCAATACCGCGCGTCACCGCCGCCCGAGTCCTCCTCCAACACCTTCCCTCAATCCTTTACCTCTTACCTCATTTCTCTTTCCTCTTTTCTCTCTGTCCCGGCTCGCTCTGCACGGGTTGCCGCCGTGCGCGTTGTCTCTGCACCCACCTCGCGCGCTACGGCCGCTCTTGCCGCAGTTGCCTCGGCCACTCCCACTTCCACGGCCCCATTGCTGCTGATTTGGCAAAAGTAATTTGACGTTGCCGTCATTTTTACCAACAAACACCCTCGGCATACTGGCGCCATTCTCCCGTCGGGAGTCCCAATCCAAGGAGTTGTTATGCCACTGGCGTTATTTGCCCTCACCTTAAGTGCCTTTGCTATAGGCACCACCGAATTCGTGATCGTGGGGCTCATCCCCACCATCGCTGAGCAGCTCAATGTCTCGCTCCCCTCGGCGGGCCTTCTGGTCAGCCTCTATGCCCTTGGGGTGGCCATCGGCGCCCCCGTGCTCACGGCCCTCACCGGCAAGCTGCCGCGCAAGTGGCTGCTGGTGGGACTGATGGCCCTCTTCACTGTCGGCAACCTGCTGGCCTGGCAGGCCCCCGGGTACGAGAGCCTGATTGTGTCCCGCATCCTCACCGGGCTGGCCCACGGGGTCTTCTTCTCGGTAGGCAGCACCATCGCCACGGGTCTCGTGGCCAAAGAGAAGGCGGCCAGCGCCATCGCCATCATGTTCAGCGGCCTCACGGTCGCCCTGGTGACCGGCGTCCCACTTGGCACCTGGATTGGTCAGGTCTTTGGCTGGCGCGAAACCTTCCTGGTGGTGAGCCTGCTCGGCCTCGTCGCCATGGTGGGCAGCATGCTGCTGGTACCGGGGAACCTGCCGAAGGGGGCCGCCTCCAGCGTTCGCGAGCAGCTCTCGGTGCTCACCAGGAAGCCCTTGCTGCTGGTCTACGCCAAGACGGCGCTCGGTTACGGCGGTGCCTTCACGGCGTTTACCTTCCTCGCCCCCATCCTGCAACAGGTGAGCGGCTTTAGCGCCGGCGCGGTCAGCCTCATTCTGCTGGTGTACGGGGTATCGGTCGCCGTCGGCAATATCTGGGGCGGCAAGCTCGCCGACCGGATGGGCCCGCTGCCTGCGCTGAAGCTGCTGTTCGCCGGGCTCGCCCTGGTGCTGCTGGTGCTCACCTTCACCGCACCGCACCCGGTGCTGGCGGTACTGACCGTGCTGGTGTGGGGCGCCTTCGCCTTTGGCAACGTGCCGGGTCTTCAGGTACTGGTGGTGAAACAGGCCGAGCGCCACACCCCCAATGCCGTGGATGTGGCCTCCGGCCTCAACATCGCCGCCTTCAACGTCGGCATTGCGCTGGGCTCCGTGGTCGGCGGTTTCGTGGTGGAGCACCTCGGCCTGATGCACACACCCTGGATTGGCGCCCTCATCGTGCTGCTGGCCTACGGCCTCACCCATGTCAGCGAAGCGGGCGAGCGCCGCGCCGCCCTTGCCTGACCCCGGGCAAGCAAAAGGCCGACACCCTGTGTCGGCCTTTTTCATGGGCAAGATGCGAGGCTCAGGGCTCCTTGATATCCTCATCGGCGGCCCAGCGCGCCTCCAGCCAGAGCAGATTGACCAGCCCGCAGAGCAGGGCAAACCCCAGCCCCATAAATGCAACCAACTGGTTTATATTAATTTTTTCATACTTGGTGCGAATGGAACACCAGAAGAGGTAACCTAACGGAGGACTGCATTTATAACACTGGAGAGGTCTTGGGATGGATTGGGCAGAAGGATTGGTAACTGCTGGCCCCACTTTGATTGCGGGCTTAGGTGGCGCGCTTATTGGTGGGTGGTTGACCAGAAAAGCAACCATTGAGGGGATTAGGCAAGCCCACAAGCTTCAACAAGAAGCAGCAGATAAGGCAGAGGAAAATCTAATCCACGGCTTCATCTGGTCAGTTTATGAAGAGCTTTCGGTACTCAGGGATGCGTACATGACATCAGTGGGAATAGATGTAGAAACCAGTCAACACGACGAACCATTAGTATTCGTGTATCCAACACATGATGGATTCTTTGCGGTCTACAACAACAGCTCACATATGGTTGGCAGAGTGAAAGATGGCGAGTTAAGACGAAAAATCATCTCAACTTACACACACATGAAAGACTTGCTGGACAGCTTTGAACAGAACAACACGCAATGCTTGGAACTTGTGAATCACCAAAAATATTACATTGGGAATGAAGAGAAATATGACCCCAAAATTAAGGAACGACTTCTAGAGATGATGGGGTCATATGCAAACGGAATAAGAGAACAACACCGTAGTACAAAAGCGATTCTGGACGATCTCTTAACATACATCGAAGAGAACACTTCCAAACCTTCACTTCAGCAATCAGAAGATAAGTAACATAAACACTAGATGCAGAAAGGCCGACACTGGGTGTCGGCCTTTTTCATTGGCAAGATGGCACGGCTCAAGACTCCTTGAGATCCTCGTCCGCGGCCCAGCGCGCCTCCAGCCAGAGCAGGTTGACCAGCCCGCAGAGCAAGGCGAACCCCAGCCCCAGCAACCAGGTGAAATACCACATATCGCGTTGATCCTTGTGTTGAAGCGGATTAGTAGAGGCTGTGGCCGTGCTGGCGCACCTGTTCGGCGCTGACCCTGCCGCGCACCACCCGGTAGACCCAGAGGGTGTAGCCGATGTTGACCGGCATCAGTACCCCGACGATCCCCAGCATGATAAGCAGGGTGCGCTCGCTGGAGGTGCTGTCCCACAGGGTCAGGCTGCTGGCCGGATCCAGGGACGAGGGCAGCACGAAGGGGAAGAGCGCGATGGCCACGGTCAGCATCATGGCGGCGCAGGCACCGCCGCTGGCAACGAGTGCCAGCCCGGACTTGCCGAGGCGGCTTGCCAGCGCGCACACCAGGGGCAGCAGCAGCCCGAGCACAGGCACGGCCCAGAGCACCGGATGGGCGACAAAGTTGCCAAGCCAGCCTGCCGGCACCGCCACCACCTCTTTCATCAGCGGAGTGAGGGCGCCGTTGAGATCGCCGATGGCCGTGATGCGATACCCCGCCATCTCCCCAAGCCAGACGCCGCCAAGGGCAAAGAGGGCGCTCGCCAGGGGGCCGAGCCAGAGGGCGAGGCGGGCGCTGCGCGCCGCTATGGCCCCCTGGGTCTTGCACTGCAGGAAGCTGGCACCGTGCAGCAAGAGCAGCGCCAGCGCCGTTCCCATGGCGGTCAACAGCAGCGGCCAGTGGAACGCAAAGGCGCCATAGTGGATGCGAAGGGCCGCATCGAAGCGAAACGGCAGCCCTTGCAGCACCAGGCCAAGGGTGGCACCAAACACCAGGGTCGGCAGCAGACCGCCCACCACCAGGGCGCGGTCCCACCAGCGGCGCCAGACCGGGTCCGGCAGCTTGCTGCGATAGTCAAAGCCCACCGGTCGCAAAAAGAGACCGAACAGCAGGAACATGAAGGGCACGTAAAGCGCCGAGAAGGCGGCGGCATAGACCAGGGGCCAGGCGGCAAACAGGGTGCCGGCACCGGCGATGAGCCACACCTGGTTGCCCTCCCACACCGGCCCCACGCTGTTGAGCAGCACCCGCCGCTCGTCATCCGTCTTGCCGACCACGGGCAGCAGCATGCCAACCCCGAGATCGAAGCCATCCATCACCACGAAGCCGACCAGCAGGAAGAGCACCAGCCCCCACCAGATCACTTTCAGGGTTTCGTAATCCATCAGGCAGGACTCCCGTTTTGCAACACTTCACCTTGATAACGACCCGTCTGCAGGCTGGCAGGCCCTTTGCGGATCACATGACGCAACAAGAACAGCTCCACCACCAGCAGACTGCTGTAAATGAAGAAGATGGCGATGAGGCTGAACCAGAGCTGCCCCGGTTGCAGCAGGGAGACGGAGGCCGACACCGGCAGCACGTCGCTGATGGTCCAGGGCTGGCGACCGAACTCCGCCACGAACCAGCCTGCCTCGATGGCAATCCAGGGCAGCGGAATAGACCAGAGCAGGGCCCTGAGCAGCCGCGGAGATTGCACCAGCCTGCCCCGGCACAGTTGCAGGAAGGCGGCGGCAAAGAGCACCAGCAGCGCCACGCCGATGCCCACCATCAGGCGAAAGCTCCAGAACAGCGGCGCCACCTGGGGGATGGAGTCCTCCACCGCCTTGGCGATGGCCCCCTCGTCCGCCTTGCCAATCTCCTTGGCATAGGGGGTGAGCAAGAGGCCGTAGCCCAGATCGCCGCGGTGGCGCTCGAAGGTGGCGCGGGCCGCCTGGTTGCTGCCATCTGCCCGCATCGCTTCGAGCGCCTCGTGGGCCAGCATGCCGCTGCGAATGCGCGCCTCGTGCTGCGCTTTCAGATCTTTGAGCCCCGTCACCTGCTCATCCAGGGAGCGGGTGGCGATGATGCCCATCAGATAGGGTATCTTGATGGCCGCATGGGTGGTCTCGGCACGCTGATCCGGCAGGCCGAACAGGGTGAAAGAAGCCGGGGCGGGCTCCGTCTCCCACTCCGCCTCGATGGCGGCGAGCTTGACTTTCTGCACCTCCCCCGAGCGATAGCCCGACTCGTCCCCGAGCACGATGACAGAGAGGATGGCCGCGAGGCCAAAGCCCGAGGCGATGGCAAAGGATCGCAGGGCGAAGCGCACCTCCATGCCGCGCAGCAGATACCAGCTGCTCACCCCCATCACGAACAGGGAGGCCGCCACATAGCCTGCCGCCACCGTGTGGACAAACTTGACCTGGGCCACCGGGTTGAAGATGACCGCGGCCACATCCACCAGCTCCATGCGCATGGTCATGGGGTTGAACTCGGCGCCGACCGGGTTTTGCATCCAGCCGTTGGCGATGAGGATCCAGAGGGCGGAGAGGTTGGAGCCGAGCGCCACCAGCATGGTCACCAGCAGGTGCTGACCGCGGGAGAGCTTGTCCCAGCCGAAGAAGAAAAGGCCCACCAATGTAGACTCGAGGAAGAAGGCCATCAGCCCCTCCACCGCCAGCGGCGTGCCGAAGATATCGCCGACATAGTGGGAGTAATAGGCCCAGTTGGTCCCGAACTGGAACTCCAGGGTGATCCCGGTGGTCACCCCCATCACGAAGTTGATGCCAAACAGCTTGCCCCAGAAGCGGGTGATGTCCTTGTAGATCACCTTGCCGGTCATCACGTAGGCCGACTCGGCGATCACCAGGATCCAGGACAGCCCCAGGGTGAGGGGCACAAACAGAAAGTGGAACATCGCCGTCGCCCCGAACTGTATTCGGGAGAGGCTGACCACATCATCCAGGCTTATCATGCATGACTCTCTATGTTGCATTTAACGGACAGGTTTTCGCCCGCCAAGTACACCATGGTCCATGACACCTATAACAGATGCAGTTATAGTGAAAAACACCTATAACAGTTTGGGCCCACCATGTCCCGCTACGGCCAGTTGGCAGACCAGCTGCAACAGCAGATCACGAGCGGCCTCTGGCAGCCGGGGGAGCGCATCCCCTCCATCCGCCAGAGCTGCAAGACCCATGGCCTCAGCCCCATGACGGTGCTCCAGGCCTATCAGTTGCTCGAAAGCCGGGGCCTCATCCTGGCGCGGCCCCAGTCCGGCTACTACGTCAAGGCCGCGAGCACGGCCCGGCGGGAGAGCCAGCCCCAGCAGGCCCGCTACAGCGGCTCGGTGGACATCAACGATCTGGTGTTCGAGGTGCTGCAGGCGAGCAAGTCACGGGAGCTGGTGCCCCTTGGCATGGCGGTGGCGGACCCCACCCTCTTCCCCCACCCCCAACTCGGTCGGGCCCTCGGCAGTTGCATGCGCCGCCTCGATCCCTTCAGCACGGTGGCAGATCTGCCCCCCGGCAACGAGGCACTGCGCCGCGCCATCGCCCGGCGCTACGCCGGCGAGGGGATGGCGGTGGATCCCCAGCAGATCATCATCACCACGGGGGCCATGGAGGCGCTCTCCCTCAGCCTTCAGGTGCTGACCGAGCCCGGCGACTGGGTGGTGGTGGAGTCCCCCACCTTCTACGGCGCCCTCCAGGCCATCGAGCGGCTCAAGCTCAAGGTGGTGGAGATCCCGGTGATCCCCGGGGTGGGCATCGATCTCGCCCTGCTGGAGGAGGCCCTCGCACAGCGCCCCGTCAAGGCGTGCTGGCTGATGGGCAATGTCCAGCACCCCCTCGGCCATACCATGCCGGATGAGCACAAGCAGGCGCTGATGGGGCTGCTCAACCGCCATCAGGTCCCCCTGGTGGAGGATGACGTCTATGCGGAGCTCTATGTCGGGCGCGAGCGGCCAAGGTCCATCACCCATTGGGATGCGCGGGGAGAGAGCCTGCTGTGCGGCTCCTGGACCAAGTGTTTGGCGCCGGGCTTTCGGGTCGGCTGGGTGGTGGCGAAGCGCCACGCCGAGCGCATCCAGCGGCTGCAACTGATGTCGACGCTCTCGACCAATGTGCCCAGTCAGCTGGCGCTGGCCGACATGCTGCGCCAGGGCGGGGTGGACGCCCACTTTCGCCGCCTGCGCCACACCCTGGCCCAGCGCCAGCAGCAGATGCGGGCGGCCCTGATGCGCCTCTTCCCCGAGGCGCGCATCTCCTCCCCGGACGGAGGCTACTTTCTCTGGCTCGAATTTGACGCCCGCCTCGATGGCCGGGCGCTCTATGCCAGCGCCATCGCGCAGGGCGTCTCCATCGCCCCCGGGGCCCTCTTCTCCAGCCAGGGCCAGCACAACCACTGCCTGCGCCTCAACAGCTCCCACCCCTGGAGCCCGCAACTGGACGCGGCGCTCAACCGGCTTGCGGACCTTATAGCCCGGCAACGGGAAACCTGGCAGAGCCCCCCTGACGCCTCACACGACAAGGGCCCGTAACGGGCCCTTTTGCAAGCGAATGCGCCTTATCTGGCCATGGTCTGTGACTGGGCCTTGAAACCCAGTCGCTCGTAGAGGGCCCTGGCCCGCTCGTTGAAAGCCATCACCTCCAGGCGCAACTGGCTTGCGCCCCGCGCCTTGCCCCACTGGTCCCCGTGGGCGATCAGCGCCCGACCGATGCCCCGGGAGCGGAGCCCCTCATCCACCACCACGGTCGTGATGCGGCAGACGGGCAGCTTGCTGAGAAAGGGGACGCTCTCGTTGAGGTCGATGCGGGCGGTGAGAAAGCCCGCCACCTCTCCCGCCACCACCGCCACGCAGAAAAGACGCGCCTCGTCGGCAATGGCGCCGAGCAAGAAGGCCCTGTCCTCCGGGGACGGGGGGCAGAACACCTCGGGCACCTGCTCGAAGTGGAGCTGACCTATCTGCTGGTTCAGGGCCAAAATAGCGTCGATATCCTGTTCAGTTGCCTTGCGAATGTCCACCTGATGCTCCTTGCAGTGAGGGTCGCCAGCGAGGAAAGAGGCTCGGCGGTCACCCTTTGGAACCCGCATCTTATCGGCTCGTCACGGCAATCAACAGCCCCCCCGGCAACGACAAGGCCCCATGACGGGGCCTTGTGGACAATCCTGATGGCAATGCGGGATCAACCCGGCGCCCCCAGCTGGGCCACCTGGCGCTCTATGCTCCCCTTGAGGTTGTCATCCAGCTTCAAGGCCCGCGCCAGCTCGTCCAGATAGCCGCGCTCCATGAAGTGATCCACCTCAATGGTGAGCAGGGAGGCGAGGTAGACCTCGGTCGCCAGCTCCATGTCGGTCACTTCTCGCGCCAGGACATGGGGGTCGAGGGGGCGGGAGAGCTCGGCGTCAATCCAGCGGGCCGCATCCCGCTCCCCCTGTTCGGTCAGGTACTCCTGGATCTTCTGGCGCTCGGCGGCATCGATGTGGCCGTCGGCCCGGGCCGCCGCCACC
>NZ_CAWMFQ010000155.1:10769-12739 GCF_963866995.1 Aeromonas sp. ZOR0002
CCTTGCCCTCCAGGGTGTCCAGGGGCTGGGTCGGCTGGGCCGGGGTGGACTGCTGGGTCTGCCAGTCCTGATAGAGCTTGTAGGCCAGCCCCCCGAGGGCTGCCGCCCCCCCCACCGCCGCCACCTTGGTGCCATATTTGCGCATCTTCTTGTTGCCAAGCAGCAGCGCCATGGCCCCGGCGGCCAATCCCCCCTGCGCCATGCCCTTCATCTGGGCCTTGCGCGTGTCACCACCGTCGTTGAGCCAGCCCTTGCCAGCTCCCATCAATTGCTCCAGCATCTGTTTCATGGGGCCTCCTCCCTCGCGTGATGAGTCATGCTGGGCCGCCTGCGCTGAACTCAAGGTGAATGACGGCGCAGACAAGAAGAGGCGCTGGTTGGATCAGTGTCGGCCCCGCCCGCTGCTATTGTCCCCGGGGGACAGCCAAGGAGTCCCCCCTTGCCTCGACATAAGGAAGTACCATGAGCGCCCGTGAACTGACCCTGCAATTTCTCGCCGAACCCGCCGACGTCAACTTTGGCGGCAAAGTCCATGGCGGCATGGTGATGAAGTGGATTGACCAGGCCGGCTACGCCTGCGCCGCCGGCTGGTGTGGCGGCTATGCCGTCACCGTCTATGTGGGGGGCATCCGCTTCTTGCGCCCCATCCAGATAGGCCAACTGGTGGAGGTGCACGCCAAGGTGATCCACACCGGCACCACCAGCATGCACCTGGCGGTGGATGTCTACAGCCGCCACCCCACCGACCCGGAGCGGCGCAAGACCACCCACTGCATCATCATCTTCGTGGCCATGGACGAGCATGGCAAACCCACTCCGGTGCCCCAGTGGCAGCCGGTGAGCGAGAGCGATCTGCAGTTGCAGCAGTACGCCAAAAAGCTGATGGCCCTGCGCGAGGAGCTGGACAAGGAGATGCGCCAGCACATGTGACCTGTCCCGCCCCGGGCAGCCGGGGCGTGTCTTCGCGCCGCCGGGCGCTATAATGGCGACCACCCTTGCCCTTGAGAACCCAAGATGTCCCTGGAAAATGCCCCCCCCGAGGTCCAGCTCGCGGTGGATCTGATTGAACTGCTGGAAACCAACCACATCGCCCCCGCGCTGGCCCTGGCGGCACTCGCCATCGTTCGCCGGGATTATGAGCGCAAGCTCGAGGAAGGTCGGGAGGCCTGAGCGCCCCCGCAGGAGGCACCATGTCAGCCCCCATCCGCATCGAACAAGGCCGCGCCATGCTCCTCGGGGGGCTGCGCCGTCACCACCCCTTCGAGCAGGGGGACTTCGCCGGCCAGTGGCGCGACCTCAGCGCCCTGCTTCCTCTACCGGGGCAACTCGGTGAGCACGCCTATGGCGTCATCTGCGCCGCCACCGACACCCACTGCGAATACCTCTGCGGGGTGGAGGTCGCCGCCCTGGAGGTGCTGCCTCCCGGGCTTGGCCGCATGCGCATCGCCCCCCAGACCTACGCCATCTTCTTGCATCAGGGGCATGTCGCGACCCTGCCGCACACCTGGCGCCAGGCCCTGGCGTGGCTCGCGCAATCGGACTATCAATCTGCCCAGCAGCCGGATTTCGAGCGCTACGGCGCCCGCTTTGACGCCGCCACCGGCAGTGGCGAAGTGGAAATCTGGCTCGCCGTGGTGCCGAAACAGGCCCTGGCCTGACCCCTGGCCGCCCGGGCTACCTCGGCCCCATCACCTCGTCACAGAGCGCGATCAGCGCCTCCCCCAGCCGGGCGAGGGGCTCGCTCGTGCCCGGCCCCTGGTGCAGGGCCAGCTCCACCGAGCGCACCGCAGGCCAGTGGGCCAGCACCACCTGATCCGGTTGCAGCAGGCGCGCCGGCAGCAGGCTGACCCCGATCCCCGCGCTCACCGCCCCTTGCAGGCTGGCGAGACTGCCGCTCACGTAGGCGATGCGCCAGGGGATCCCCTCGGCATCCAGGGCGTCGGTCATCTGGCGCCGGTAGAGCCCCTCGC
>NZ_CAWMFQ010000156.1:0-774 GCF_963866995.1 Aeromonas sp. ZOR0002
GGTCACACTGAGACGTACCAGTTGCTCTTCGGCCAGCGCCTTTGCTCTCTGGACAACCTCCGGTGATTCGGATGAGATGATGTCCTCTAATGTTCTCCCCATACGGGTTCCTACTAAAAACAGAATGAAAGGCCCACGCAATACTGCATGGGCTATCAATATTAGATCAGGAAATCGTCCAGAGCTTTGCCACCTTCAACGGCTGCCGCGATAGCCTTGGGCATGCGACCTTGACCAGTCCAGGTCTTCTCCTGACCATCCTCGGTGTAGCGATACTTTGCAGGACGAGGAGCGCGTTTGGCTTTGGTGGATCCCTCAGATTTCGCCGGAGCGGCAGTGCCAACCAGCTCACTCGGATCGATGCCTGCCTGTTTCAACATTTCGGTAAACTCAGCAAGTTTTTGCAGACGCTCAGCAGACTCAGCTTTGATTTTGTTTTCTTGCTGCTCACGCTCAGCAAAAATTTCCTCGAATTTCTCTCTGATTTCGACCAACTGCTCAAAAGAAAGCTCGCGCAATGCAGCACGCAGACTACGGATATTCAACAGAGTTTTAAAAAAATCGTTCATTTTTATCCTCATGTATCACATTTCTATATCAGTGAAATTATCTCTCAACCCCAGTATTAGCGCCACTGTTTTTGGCACCAAGACGATTATAGAAATAGCATTATTCAAAAAGACGTGAGCGAAATCGCGTGTGGAGTCGCTTGGTGACCAAACTCCAATCTTATATGAAACTATGTAGCCAAAAATTAAATCTAGGTGGTAGTGA
>NZ_CAWMFQ010000157.1:0-652 GCF_963866995.1 Aeromonas sp. ZOR0002
TAGCCAAAAATTAAATCTAGGTGGTAGTGAGCGTTGAGACCACCTCACCAGATGAGCCGATGAACGATCTTGATCGGCTCACGAAATGAGCCGATAGAACAATATCATTGGCTCACAGAATGAGTCGATGATAAGAAATTTTAGATTGGCCCCTTGAGGATCCAGACACTTCGCCCCTCTTAACTTAAGAGGTAGTCTTGGATGACTAGGCCACTACACATCCATGTCTCCAGAAAGCAAAAAACCCCGCACGAGGCAGGGTTTCAGCATTTTTTTCAACTTCGCACTCAGGGTAGCGACTCACCCTTGTTTCAACTTCGCACTTATGGCAGCGACTCTCCCTATGCATTGATTCTATGACAAGGTTAAGCCGCTAGTCAATAGTCACAGGTAACCACTTCGATTTCGGGTTCAAGGGGTCATCCCAACGACTCCTTCGTGGCAACGGGAACCTTTTGCTTCCTGATTACTAAGCATGCAACTTTATTACTTAGTATGACTCTTTATTGCTTGGCGTGAAACAGCCTCAATAAAATCTTGCTTATTAGCGGCAGTACAGATGATATGAAACATTTCTCTCCACACAAACTAGGGTATGGGAGCATATCATTCATATTATTTCCCTATTAGAATAATCACGCCCAAATGTGTC
>NZ_CAWMFQ010000158.1:0-3555 GCF_963866995.1 Aeromonas sp. ZOR0002
CGGCTCGAACCCAAGCCGAGCCAGCTCTCCGGCGGCCAGCAGCAGCGGGTCAGCATCGCCCGCGCCCTCATCAACGGCGGCGAGGTGATCTTGGCCGACGAGCCGACCGGGGCCCTCGACAGCCAGAGCGGCGCCGAGGTGATGGCGAGCCTTCAGGCCCTGCATCGCCAGGGCCACACCCTGGTGATCGTCACCCACGACATGGATATCGCCCGCCACGCCGAGCGGATCATCAAACTGAAAGATGGCCGGGTGATCGCCGATCGCCGCACGCGCGAGCCACTGGCCCTTTCCCAGGCGACCCTGGCCGCCACCAAGACGTCCGCCAGGGGGAAGACCCCGCTGATGGCGGGGCTCGGGAATGCCCTGCAGATGGCGCTCAAGGCCATGGTCGCCCAGCGGCTGCGCACCTTTCTCACCATGCTCGGCATCATCATCGGCATCGCCTCGGTGGTGACCGTGGTGGCCCTCGGCCAGGGCTCCCGGGAGCGGGTGCTGGAGAACATCAACGCCATGGGCACCAGCACCCTGGAAGTGTTCCCCGGCCGCGGCTTCGGGGACATGCGCTCCGCTACCATACAGACGTTGCGGATCGGGGACGCCGAGGCCATCGCCCGGCTGGACTACGTGCACAGCGTCACCCCCAGCCTCAGCACCAGCGCCACCCTGCGTCTTGGCAGCACCGCCGTCTCCGGCACCATCAACGGCGTCGGCGCCCAGTTCTTCCAGGTCAGGGGCTATCGCCTGGCCCAGGGCATGGGCTTTGATCGCCAGAGCGAGGAGAGCCTGGCCCAGGAGGTGGTGATCGACGAGCACACCCGGGACAAGCTGTTCGCCCCGACCCAGTCCCCCCTGGGCCAGGTGATCCTGCTGGGGGATCTGCCCTGCCGGGTGATCGGGGTCGCCATCAAGAACCAGAGCGGCTTTGGCAGCGATGAGACCCTCAACGTCTGGATCCCTCATACCACCGCCATGAGCCGCCTGCTGGGGCAGAGCCATCTGCGCAGCATCAGTGTGCGGGTGCGGGACGAGGTGAGCCTGGACGCCGCCCAGGATGGCATCAGCCGCCTGCTCACCCTGCGCCACGGCAGCCAGGACTTCTTCCTGCTCAACACCGACAGCATCCGCCAGACCATCAGCCAGACCAGCGCCACCCTGACCACGCTGATCGCCCTCATCGCCCTCATTTCCCTGATCGTCGGGGGCATAGGGGTGATGAACATCATGCTGGTCTCGGTCACCGAGCGCACCCGGGAGATAGGGGTGCGGATGGCGGTCGGCGCCCGGACCCGGGACATCCAGCAGCAGTTCCTCATTGAAGCCGTGCTGATCTGCCTGCTGGGGGGCGTGCTCGGCATCGTCCTCTCCCTGGTGCTGGGCCAGCTGTTCGACCACTTCAGCAGCGGCGTCCGGATGAGCTACTCCCTTGCCGCCATGGGGGTGGCCTGCCTTTGCGCCAGCCTGATCGGGGTAATATTCGGCTTCGCCCCGGCCCGCCGGGCCGCCAGGCTGGATCCCATCCACGCACTGGAGCGCGAATAGCCCGCATTGACGCCGGGGTGACGCCACTCACCCCGACACCGGATCGGGGGCCGATGCCCGGCCCCGCCACCAAGCCTGAACGCCCGCACTTCTTCCCTGAATGCGCGGGTTTTTTGACCGGGTCCCGTACCCGGTCTTTTTTTGTCTCCCGCCCGCCACACCCACAAAAAAAGCCGCCCGAAGGCGGCTTTTGTCATCACGGGCCAGGCGGTTATTCCGGGCCATCAGGCGCCGATGATGCCGCCATCGTCCCGGGTGATCCGCAACACAGCGGAGCGGGGAATGGCGGTGCCGCCGTCCGGGAAATGGGAGGGCGCCCCCTCCTCACCCGGGTGCTGCACCCCAACGAACAGAGTGCGCCAGTCCGGGCTGAAGGTGAGGCCCGTTATTTCGCAGGCCACAGGGCCGGTCAGGAAGCGGCGCACCTCGCCACTCGCCGGGTCCGCGCACAGCATCTGGTTGTTGCCCATGCCGGCAAACTGCTTCTCGTTGGAGTAGTCGCCGTCGGTCTGGATCCAGAGCCGCCCCGCCTCGTCGAAGCCGATGCCGTCCGGGCTGTTGAACATGTTGTCCGGATGGATGTTGGCACTGCCCGCCATCAGCCCCTCCTTGTGCACGCCAGGGTTGCCCGCCAGCAGGAAGAGATCCCACTCGAAGCTGTCGCTCCCGTGATCGTCCCCCATCGGGCGCCAGCGGATGATCTGGCCATAGGGGTTCTCGGCCCTGGGGTTGGCGCCATCGAGAGGTTGGTTCTCCTTGAGGCCGCGGTTCTTGTTGTTGGTCAGGGTGCAGTAGACCTCGGCTCTGTGGGGATGCACGGCCACCCACTCGGGCCTGTCCATGGTGGTGGCGCCGAGCCGGGTCGCCGCCTCCCGGGCGAAGATGAGCACCTCCCCCTGATCGGCGAAGCCGTTCTCCCGGGTCAGACCGTGCTCGCCGTGCACCAGGGGCAGCCACTGGCCGGTGCCCTTGAGCTCCCCCTCCCTCGCCTCGAAGCGAGCCACATAGAGGGTGCCCTCATCCAGCAGATCCCGGTTCGCAGGATCGTTGCCCGGCGCCACCTTGTTCTTCGAGACGAAGCGGTAGATGTGCTCCCCCCGCTCGTCGTCGCCGAGGTAGACCACGGCGCGGCCATCCTGGTTGATGGTGAAGGCCGCATTCTCATGCTTGAAGCGGCCAAGGGCGGTACGCTTCTTCGGGGTGGAGGCGGGATCGCGGGGATCGATTTCCACCACCCAGCCGAAGCGGTGCGGCTCCTGGGGATGCTTCGCGAGATCGAAGCGCTCGTCGAACCTGTGCCAGCCAAAGCCCGCATCCTCGGCGGCCAAGCCGTAGCGGGCGGCGCGCTGGTCCAGCTCCGGCTTGCCCTCGCTGCCGAAGTAGCCGTTGAAGTTCTCCTCGCAGGTGAGGTAGGTGCCCCAGGGGGTCTGGCCATTGGCGCAGTTGTTGAAGGTGCCAAGGGCGGTGCGCCCCTCGGGATCGGCCTGGGTCTTGAGCAGGGCATGGCCCGCCGCCGGGCCGCTCAATGTCATGGGGGTCGTGGCGGTGATGCGGCGGTTGAGGGCCCCCTTGGGGTTGGCCTGCCACTTGCCATCGATGCGCACCAGCTCCACCAGGGAAACCCCGTGGGCCGCCTGAGCCTTGGCGACAGCCTCTGCACTGAGGGTCTTGCCGCCATCCGCAAACAGGTATTCGTAGTTGGTGTATTCGTTGTTGACGGCGAGCAGGGCGCGATCCGGCCCCAGGGAGAAGAAGCTCATACCGTCGTTGTTGTCGCCAAACTGGCGGGCCTGGGCCTTGGCGTCGTTGCTTTGGGCAAAGGCGGGGGCGTCGGGGAAGAGGGCATCTCCCCAGGCGATCAGCACCTCGGCCTGGTAGCCGGGCGGCACCACTATGGTGTCGGCCACCGAGGCGGGCACGGCCTGGAAGCCAAGCAGCGGCCGGGTGGCGGCGGCCACGGCCTGGGCCACGGGGCTCGCGGCAAAGAAGGCCACCATGCTGGCGGCGCCCACC
>NZ_CAWMFQ010000158.1:3606-5876 GCF_963866995.1 Aeromonas sp. ZOR0002
GCTCAGGCCCGCCTCAATGAGGCGGTTGAACGCCGGCTCCTGCTCGCGGGGGTGGTTGGCACTGTCTTTCTCGTCAAAACGGCTCATCGGCTTTTCCTTGTTATCTCGGCGCAATCATTGCGTCATCACGGCGTCCGGCCACAGCATGGCAGCGCTTTATTAAACGAGGATGACAAATGATGAGATAACCGGCTGGCCCGGCAAGACGCCACCGCCAACGACAAGGGGCGGTGGACACCAGTCCCACCGCCCCGAAAGACATGTCGCCGACAGAAGGGTTGAACCCTATCCGCACTTCTTCAGACTGCTATGCCCGTTTGTGCCGGATAGCACCCGCTGGCAACGTCTAGTTGCACTTCTTCAGACTGATATGCCCGTTTGTACCGGATAGCACCCGCTGGCAGCGTCTAGTTGCACTTCTTCAGGCTGCTATGCCCGTTTGTACCGGATAGCACCCGCTGGCAGCGTCTAGCCGCACTTCTTCAGACTGATATGCCAGTTGGCGCCGGATTGCACCTGATGTTTGGCGGCGAAGCTGTCCATGTTCAGGGCCACCGACACCTGCAACAGGCTGTTGAGGTAGACCAGGGGCTGGCCCTCCGGCACATCGCCAAAGCTGCTGACGTAGGGGGCCTTGCCCTCGTATTTCAGCGCATCCCCTTCGCTGATCCTGATGCAGGCGTTGTCCCCCTTGTGGATACCCGCCTTGGTCAGCAGGCTGTCGTCGATATTGGTCCAGACGTTGCCGTACTGCACGTCCAGGATCGGAATGGTGCCCTTGAGGGTACCGTCTTGCTCGGCCACCGCGGGCTGATAGGGGATGGTCACCACCTCGGCGGGCAGCAGAGGCCCCACCTGCTCGAAGCTGATGGCACCGGAGGCGAGGCGCGCGCCGGTGTAGGCGTAGACGTCGCGGCCGTGGAAGGTGTAGGACTTCTCGGAGCCCTTGAGGCGGTTGGTCTTCTCGTCTATCTGGCGCACCGCCTCGATGCCGAAGTGCTCCGCGACCAGGGTCAGGGTGCCGTTGTCCGGGCTGACGATGTAGTGGCCGCTCCTGGTCTTGAGTACCACCGACTTGCGTTCGGTGCCGACACCGGGGTCCACCACGCTGACGAAGACGGTGCCCGCGGGCCAGTATTGCAGGGTCTGATAGAGACGGTAGGAGGCTTCCCAGATGTTGTAGGCCGGGATCTCATGGGTCAGGTCATGGAGCGGCAGGGTGCGGTCCACCCCGAAGGCGACCCCCTTCATGGCCGAGACGGCGCCATCCTTGAGACCGAAGTCGGTCTGGAACACCAGAGCCTCGTTGGCAAGGGCACTCGCCCCCACCAGAGAGAGGGCGAGTACGAGGGCGCGGGGGACGATACGAATATCCATGTCAGGGCTCCTTCAAAGACGTTTGGACGTCCAGATTGCCACTCATGGGAATCTTTGCAACCCCTGATGCCCGAATGGGGGGCGAAATGACTCGCCAATCCGCCCTGTGCGGGTGTATCCATGGGGCATCCAACGCCGGGAGCACATCAGATGACCAGAGAGCATCACGACACCATTTTGCTGAGCCTGGGCAATACCCGAAGCCAGGTCGCGCTCACCGCGGCCGATGGCACCAGCCAGACATTTGCATTGACACTGGGGCTCGATGCCCTGACCCCGGGACCCTTTCGCCAGGATCCGCCGACGCCCCTGGAACTTGAGCAAGCCATCATGGTGGTGGAGGATGTACTGATGCCCCTCGCGGCACGGATCCCGCCCCACCCCGTGCTGCACCTGCAAAGCCCGGAGCCCCTGACCGAGGTGCTCGGCAACCGGGTGCAGAGCCGGGAAAACATTGAGCGGTTGTTCGGCCAGCTTGCCGCCATGGTGGAGGGGGATCCCCTGGCATCGGCCCAGTTGCCGAGGGAGAAGCGCATCGCCGCCGCCCTGCTGATCCTGCGGGAGTGGATGCACCACCTGGATGCCGGGAGCGTCGTCCTGGTCGATGGGTGATCCCCCTGTCAGACAGCGGGTTCGAAGCGCCGCCGAGACACTGCCCACGCCAACCAGAGGCTTGTCAGGGTGCTGCCGACGAAGAGCAGATCCAGCGCGACCCCAAGGCCGGCCCCGTCGCTCATCCAGCCCAGCCACACGGGCACCCAGTTCGCCACATAGGCGATCACATAGAAGAGGGAGAGCAGCCGCGCATGGCTGGCCGCGGGGGCGATGCGGTTGACCAGGGTCGCACTGCCCACGAACACGGCCCCCTGGGCATAGCCCGCCACCAGCAGCCC
>NZ_CAWMFQ010000158.1:5898-13796 GCF_963866995.1 Aeromonas sp. ZOR0002
AGCCCGCCACCAGCAGCCCGAGTCCCGCCAGCCAGCTGGGCAGGCCGTGAACGGCCCCGGCAAAGAGCAGCACGCACAGCGCCAGGGCCAGCACGCCGCTTTGCAGGGTATGGCGGGCATCGAGGCGACGGGCCCAGAGCTGGCAAAGCCCAGAGAAGACCAGATAGGCCGCGACAAGATAGCCGAACAGCCCCAGATCCGTCATGCCCAGCATCTCGCTCACCACCTTGGAACCCATGGCCAGCAAGCTGGCCGCCACCGCCCAGGCGGTGAAGAGCGCCAGGGCGCAAAGGAAGAACCCGGCCCCCGTGGCCCTGAGCCCCTCCCCCAGGGATCCGCCCCCCTGCCCGCTCGGGGCGGCCTCCGTCGCCCTCACCCCTTTGGGCCAGCTCAACACCAGCCCCCCGATGGCGCAGGCCGCCATCCCCAGGATCAGCAAAAACGGCAGCGTGGTCGGGTAGAGATCCTGCTGCAGCGCCAGCCCGCTGAACACGGGGCCAAGGGCCAGCCCGGCGGTGAACGATAATGTGGCGCTAAGCGCCGCCCGCTTGCCCCCATCCCTGGGGCCAAAACGCAGCAGCGCCACATTGGCGGCGCCGGTCAGGCTGCCCGTGCCAATCCCGGCCAGCAGCCGCGCCAGCAAAAGGGCCCAGAAGCTGTCGGCCAGGGAGAAGAGCAGGGCCCCGCCCCCGACCGCCACCAGGGCAGGCAGGATCAGGGTGCGCAGATCCGCCACGCGTCCCGCCAGGTTGCCCACCCCGAACAAGGCGATGAGCACGCCCCCCGCATAGCCGCCATAGATGAGGCTGAGGCCGAGATCGCTCAGAGCCAGCGCCGCCTGGTAATGGGGATAGAGCGGGGTAGGCACGCTGCTGTTGAGCAGGGCCGACATCAGGGCGAGGGAGAGAAACCAGCGCAGACGAGGATGGACAACCTGACCTGGCTCGCAAGCCGGGACGCTTGAGACAGACATGGACACTCCAGTGGCAGACGAATGAAACCGCAATCGGGAGCGACATCATAGCGATCCCGCCCACCCCGGACTGCGGCAGTTCTGCATCACGCCGACTCAATCCTGCATCACGTCGGGGTGGCACGCGCCCTTGGCCGGGGAGCCGCAGGCACGCACCGGACCCGGTCTATCCCCTTGTGCTGCCATCCCCGCTGGCATCTAATATTGCGGCGCCAATCGGGCGTTCTGCTTGAGTGAGGAGCAAGCATGATCAACTGGGACGATGCCCGCTTCTTCCTGGCCCTGGCACGGCGGGGCAGCCTGCGACAGGCCGGACTCGAACTCGGGGTGGATCAGGCCACCGTCGGGCGGCGGATCACCCTGCTCGAGCAGCAGCTGGGGGCCAAGCTGTTTATCCGCACCCCCAGACACTATCGGCTCAGCCCCCTGGGGGAAGCGCTGCAGCCCCAGGCCGAGGCCATGGCGCAGGCGGCCCTGGCCATGATGCGCACCGCAAGCCTGGGGGAGCTGGAAGGGGAGGTTTGCATCGCCACCACGGATACCCTGGCCCAGGGCTTCGTGCTGCCCGCGTTCACCCTGCTGCGCCAGCGCCACCCCGGCATCCGCCTCAAGTTGCTGACCGCCGTCAGCGTGAGCGACATCCCCAATCAGGAGGCGGATCTCGCCATTCGCAGCGTGCGCCCCGAGCAGGGAGATCTCGTGGTCAAACGGCTCGCCACCATCAAGATGGGGCTCTACGCCTCTCCCGACTACCTGGCCAGGCGAGGCACGCCCCGCTCGGGTCAGGCACTGCAAGAGCACGACCTGCTGCTCTTTCCCAGAGAGCTGGTGGCCCGTCACTGGCTGAGTCTGTGCGGCGAACCGCTCCACGAGCCCAACGTGGTCCTGCAGAGCAATGCCCAGCTGGTGCTGATGGCCGCCGCCCGGCAGGGGCTCGGCATCGCCCTGCTCTCCACCTTCCTCGCCGAGGAGGATCCCGCCCTGGTGCGCCTGCTGCCCGGCCAGCACGATCCCATCGACATCTGGATGGTACTGCACCCGGACGTGCAGAAGACGGGCCGAATGCGCGCCCTGGTGGCAGCCCTGGAGGAGGTGTTCCTGCCCCTGCAACAGACCCGGTCACCCGCCACCCCCTGTCAAACGCACAGGGATTGAGCGGGTATGCCCCCCATACGGGGCACTTTCTTCGCAACGAACCATGTTAGAGTCCGCCGCTGTTTTTTCCTTTGATAACGGGGCCTTACATGAAGAAGTTTGTTGTTTCATCCAGTGTCATCCTGATGGCGGGCTTGCTGACAGCCTGTGCGAGCGAGTCGTCGCGCACCCTGGAGGTACCCAAGGTTGCCTCCTATCAGAGCCACTATCAGGGCGCACGCAGCCCCATCGCCGTCGGCAAGTTCGACAACCGTTCCAGCTACATGCGTGGCATCTTCTCCGACGGCGTGGACCGGCTGGGCAACCAGGCGAAAACCGTGCTGATCACCCACCTGCAGCAGACCGGTCGCTTCAGCGTGCTGGATCGCGACAACATGGCGGAGATCCAGGCCGAAGCCGGGATCAAGCAACAGGCTCAGCAACTCAAGGGCGCCGACTACGTGGTCACCGGCGACGTCACCGAGTTTGGTCGCAAGGAAGTCGGTGATCATCAGCTGTTTGGCATCCTGGGTCGCGGCAAGTCACAGATCGCCTATGCCAAGGTCAACCTGAACATCGTCAACGTCACCACCTCGGAAGTGGTCTTCTCTTCCCAGGGTGCCGGGGAGTACGAACTCTCCAACCGCGAGATCGTCGGCTTCGGCGGCACCGCCAGCTACGACTCCACCCTGAACGGCAAGGTGCTGGATCTCGCCATCCGCGAGGCCGTCAACAATCTGGTGAACGGCATCGAGACCGGTGCCTGGCGCCCGGCCCAATGAGGAGAGACGAGATGACGCTGTTCCGTCCTTCTCTGCTGCTGGTCAGCGGCCTGCTGCTGAGCGCCTGCGCCCAGGGGCCGCAGACGCTCTACAACTGGGAGCAATATCAGGGAGTGGTTTACCAGCACATGCAGGGTGACGACACCGGGGTCGAAGCGCAGATCGATGCGCTGGAGAAAAACCAGCAAGAAGCGAGCGCCAAGGGGCAGGCTGTGCCACCGGGCTTTCACGCTCACCTCGGCATGCTGTACGCCCAGCTCGGCAAGGATGCCCAGACTCGCGAGCAGTTCGAAACCGAGAAGCGCCTCTTCCCCGAATCGGCCCCCTTCATGAACTTCCTGATGTCCAACAAGAAGGGAGAGACCCAATGACCCTGCGCCCCCTCCTTGCCCTCACGCTGGGCGCCCTCCTCCTGGGCGGCTGCGCACAGGGCCCCGGCTACGACTACAGCAACTTCAAGGAGAGCAGACCAACCTCCATTCTGGTGCTGCCGCCGGTGAATCACTCGCCGGACATCAAGGCGGGCCCCAGCCTGCAATCCCAGATCACCTATCCGCTCGCCGAGTCCGGCTATTACGTGCTGCCGGTGGCGGTCACCAACGAGACGTTCCGGCAGAACGGCGTGACCGAGCCCGCCGACATCCAGGCGCTGCCCATCAAGAAGCTCCACGAGATCTACGGTGCCGATACCGCCCTCTACCTCGACATCAAGGAGTACGGCACCAGCTATCTGGTCATCTCCAGCGAGACAGTGGTCACCGCCAGTGCCCGCCTGGTGGATCTGCGCACTGGCAAGCTGCTGTGGGAAGGCAGTGCCAGCGCCAGCAGTGCCGAGCAGCAGGGCAATTCGGGGGGCGGCCTCATCGGCATGCTGGTGGTGGCGGTGGTCAATCAGATTGCCAACACCCTGACCGACAAGGGCCATGAAATCGCCGGCATCACCAGCGTCAGGCTGCTCAGTGCCGACATGCCCAACGGCATCCTCCCTGGCCCCCGCTCGCCGAAATACCAGGCTCGCTAAGGCGCGTCGTCTCACTCCACACAAGAGGGCGCCATGCCCTCTTGTTTCAGTCCCCCCCTTTCCCCCGCCCACCATCGAATGCGTTCTTATCGTCTATCTTTTTGATATTACTGGCTAATTTTTGTGCACACCCCATGGCGCCCCACCAACTTCATCTGGTGATGCCCGGCAAAATCAGTTACAAAAAAGGCCTCTGTCACCACGGAAGCGTTCACGCCATGGCCGCCTCACTGCTGCGTTTCCTCCCCCGTCGATGGCTCACCCGGCTTGGCTGGCTCTGCCTGGCCCTGATGGGGCTCGGATTGGTGTGCAACTACACCTACTTCGTCATCAGGCACGACATGGCGCTCATCACCGCCAAGCAGCCCAACCTGTTCGAGGTGTTCTATCAGCGGGCTCGCATCCTGGCGCCAGAGAAACTGGCCTCCTTCATCGACAACAGCAGCATCAAGATGCCCATCTTCAGCGAGAACGGGGATGCGACGGCCTATGCCTATGGCTATGATCTCCCCACCCTGAAGCGCCTGGCGGTCATTCCCGTGTTGCCCCCGGCCAACCAGATGCTCCTCGCCTACCAGTACGTCATCTCCAACCCCGAGGTCCTCAACCTCTACGCCTTCTATGATGATCGCCGCATGCTTGGCATGGTCGCCAGCAAGGGGATGCTGCCGAGCCAGTTGTTGCCCATCAACACCGACCTCAATGACATCGAGCCCTGGACCCACTATTTCGGCTGCGCCTTTTTCGCGGCCACCCATGTCCCCTGCAGCACGGATGAAACCTGGGTATCCGAGATCTACACAGACACCTTCACCGGACTGAATACCATCACCCTCTACTTCCCCTTCGTCTATTACGAGCCCGCCATCAAGGACTACCGCTATGGGCTCAAGGGCATCGACATCGCCGTCGACCGGGCGTTCAAGGAGGTGCTGCGCCCCTTCGAGAGCCTCAATCCGACCCGGACCGTCCTCTCCTTCGAAGAGGTCGAGCCCTGCCGCCCGTTCCACCTCTGCCTGAGCACGCCGCTGATGCGCACTCAGGCAGGCAATGATCTCTACCTCAAGTGGTCATACAGTTACGGCGATTTCATCCGGTCCGTGCTCTACGGGGCGGCCTTCAAGCTCTATCTCATCATCCTGCTGCTGATCATGCTGACGGGGCGCAGCCTGGTTACCCGCCTGCGCACCCTGGCCCAGACCGACCACCTGACCCGACTGCCGCGCCGTGACATCCTGAACGAGGCGCTGCTGCACGAGCACGACTACCTGATGATCCTCGACATCGACAACTTCAAGTCCGTCAACGATACCCATGGCCACGGGGTGGGCGATTTGGCGCTCGTCGCCTTCGCCGCTCACCTCAAGGCCAATATTCGCAAGGGCGATGTCGCCATTCGCTGGGGCGGGGAAGAGTTCATCGTGCTGTTCAAGGGGATGGACGATGACAACATGGTGCATCACTCCGCCGCCCGCCTGCTGGAGCGGCCATTGCGCATCCCCGAACTGCCCGCCCCCATCACCTTCTCCGCCGGAGTGACCCGCATTCGCGATTACCTGACGGTGGCCGAGGCGGTGCAACTGGCCGACGATCTGCTCTATCACGTCAAGCAGCACGGCAAACGCAATATCGCCTATTACCAGGGGCAGACCATCCGCCTTGTCCGCGATCTGGGCGCCGATTAGGCCCCCTGAGCGCCCCGGCTTCTGCCGCGCCCCCGCTATCTGTTACCATCCCGCCACGCTGATTGTTTCCGTCCCTGCCACGGGGCGGGATAACCCCATACTGGTGCCCTATGTCCATTGCCTCCTTCGCCGAACTGGCCCTCTCCCCCCGCTTGCAGCAAACCCTGACCGAGCTTGGCTACGCCGCCCCCACCCCGGTGCAGGCCAGCGCCATCCCCCTGATCCTCGCGGGGCGGGATCTGATGGCGGGCGCCCAGACCGGCACCGGCAAGACCGCCGCCTTCGTGCTGCCACTGCTGGAGCAGTTGCTGCAACACCCGACGAGCGATGGCCCTCGCCCCATTCGCGCCCTGGTGCTGGTGCCGACCCGCGAGTTGGCGGTGCAGGTTGCCGAGAGCGTCACTCGCTACGCCAGGGGCACCGACCTCACCAGCACCCAGGTCTACGGCGGGGTGAGCATCGCCGCACAGGTGGAGGCGCTGAACGCCGGGGTGGATATCCTCATCGCCACCCCGGGCCGCCTGCTCGATCACCTGCGCCAGGGGGCGCTGAGCCTCGCAGCCCTGCGCCATCTGGTGTTTGACGAGGCGGACAGGATGCTCGACATGGGCTTTATGGACGAGATCAAGGCGCTGCTGAAGCAAATCCCGGCGGATCGCCAGACCCTGCTGTTTTCGGCCACCTGCGATGACAACCTCTTTGCCCTCTGCAAGGTGCTGCTGCGCGACCCGGCGCTGGTGGAAGTGGCACCGCGCAACACCACGGCGGCCGAGGTGGAGCAGCGGGTCTATGCGGTGGACAGCGATCGCAAGGTGGCGCTGGTCCAACACATGCTGACCGTGAAGGGCTGGGCGCCGGCCCTGATCTTCAGCCGCACTCGCCAGGGGGCCGACAAGCTGGCCCAGCAGCTTGGCAAGGGGGGCATCAATGCGCTGGCCTTCCACGGGGATCTGTCACAGAGCGCGCGGGAAAACGTGCTGCTGGCGTTTCGCGCCGGCACCTTGCAGGCGCTGGTGGCCACCGACGTGGCGGCCCGCGGCCTCGATATCACGGATCTCAACCATGTGATCAATCTGGAGTTCCCCCATCAGCCCGAGGATTACGTCCATCGCATCGGGCGCACCGGCCGCGCCGGCAACAAGGGGCTCGCCATCACCCTGTTCAGCCCGGAAGATGCGCCCCTGCTGGAAAAAGTCGAAGCCGTGCTCGATACCCGCCTGCCCCAGCAGTGGTTCCCGGGCTTTGAGCCGGATCTCACCCGCTTCGACCCCGAGCCGCGCCGCGCCAGCAAGGGCGCCCTGAAGCAGAAGGCCAGAAAGCAGGCCCTCGCGGGCAACAAGGGCGGTAAGGGACGAAAATCCTGACACGACTGTTTGCTGGGGCAGCCATGCGCCTGCCCCAGCATCGCCTCTCTCCAGACGCAGACGCCAACCGCTTTCCTGCCCCCCTGTTCTGCTCCGCGCCCTCCTCCTCAGCCCGCTTGCCCTGACCCGGCGACCCTTTGCCACACTCTGCTACAAAAGAGGTAGTCAGGGGGCACACTTTCGCCACAAAGCAGGCGTGCAATGGAGGCATGGACAAGGAGGACATCATGAAACCCGCATCCCTCGTCTGGGCCCTGCCCCTGACCCTCACCCTGCTCTGGCTCGCAGGCCTCACCCAGTGGCCCGCCAGCGTCTGGCCCTGGCGCCATGAGCTGCTGATCCTGACCGGTCTGATTGGCCTTGGCGCCATGACCCTCTCTTTGCTGCTCGCCCTGCGCCTGCCCAGGCTCGAAGCCTGGTGCGGCGGGCTGGATCGCATGTTGCACCTGCACCGCAGCAGCGCCCTCTGGGCCACCGGCACCCTGGTGGCCCACTGGATGCTGGTGGAAGCCCCCAAGTGGGCCGTCGCCGTCGACTGGCTGACCCGGCCAGCGCGCCGCGGTGCTGGTGCTGGTGCTGGTGCTGGTGCTGGTGCTGGTGCTGGTAACGATGCCCTGTGGCACGAACTCGGCAATACCCTGGGGGAATGGAGTTTCTATCTGCTGCTGGCGCTGGTGGTGGTAAGCCTGCTGGCGGTGGTGCGCTACGAGCGCTTCAAGGTGGTTCACCGGCTGGCTCCGGTCATCTATCTGATGGGCTGGCTGCACGGGCTCTGCCTGCTGCCGCGCATCGGCGCCCTGACCCCGGTCGGCCTGACCCTGCTTATCGGCGGCGGGCTGGGGGCTCTGGGGGCGCTCTACTCCCTGTTTGGCCGGGTGGGGCGGGACGCACGCCGCCAGGGGACGGTCAGCGCCCTCATCCCTCTGGACGAGTGCACCC
>NZ_CAWMFQ010000159.1:0-10468 GCF_963866995.1 Aeromonas sp. ZOR0002
GCGGGAAGCGGGAAGCGGGAAGCGGGAAGCGGGAAGCGGGAAAGCGTCGGCCTTGAGATTCCTCTTATCCAACCTGCCGCAGGCCCCCGCAGCCCCCACCCTCCAATTTATTGATCTTGCCCGAGAAATCGCCCGCACCCCCTTCCCTAACCAGCTCCGTTCGGTAACATGGCAATCGGGATCACCTCTTGTCGGAGTCAGCCATGAACCAGACCGGAGCCACAGGGAAAGCGCAGCAGGCTGGAGGCTGAAATTCAGGGGCGGTAGCGTGTTTTTTGCCGGTTGGTGCAGAGCGCAGCGGCGCCCAACAGACGAGCATGGTCACATGAACCAGAGTGGGATAAAGATGGATGGGGTCGAACGGTAACTAAAAATAGGTGATGCAACCAAAGTCAGACTGGACTTCCAGCCACGTTGTATTGTTCCTGATGAGGTTGATGTCCCTCTCGGTTTTGGCGTTGAAATTCTATTTTCTGCTGCACACATGATCGATATTGAACGACCACCTCAAGAGTATATTGATTGGCAATGAGACCAAAATCCAGAGGGAACCTGGTCGAGAAACGGATGCATAATCGATGTGCCAAGAGAAACTGTCATCGCTCGGTGTTTTCAGTTCCATTGACCTAAATGGTTATTTTTGTTGCCGCAGAGTTTAGCGGTTATATGTTATCAGCCCCTTGATGGGCATTACTATTCACAAGGACGTGTCATGAAAAAATCCTCTATTGGTGCTGTTTTTTTACTTAGTTCAAGTGCGTTAGCCAACCCATATAAAAGTGAATTTGTTGAGGTGGCATTTCAAATACAAGAAGGCAAGAATACATTTCAACTGGTCTGTCAACCCAAGCTCACCATGGGGGAGCTGCCCAAAAACTGGGTTGATACGTGCAATCAGATTGGCAAGAAGTTTTTGGAGTTGGCTGTCGAAAGCGGAATAAAGGTCGACCCCATTGACAACGCGTTTGGTTTGGCTGGTGAACTTGCTCAAAAAATGTCGAGTGACTTGCCAGAGAATGTTGTCCCCACACAAATTATTAGCCGTGAATTTGGTGGTTAATCGCTGATAACAAGGCGCGAGTACCAATAAAAGCCGGGCTGGGGCGATTTTCACTACGCCTCCTCAGCCCTTTTTTTCCATTCAAGAGGAATGAAGGTTTCAACACTGATTAACGTACTGCCTCTATCATGACTATCAGGAAACAAGATGCAAGTCCGCACAATATTTTTACTCTTGCTCATGTTGACCTGCTCGATAAGCGCAACAGAGATCATGACTCGCACAGCGAGCAGGGATGATGGTTCGCCTATCTCCTATTATCTTGTCCAACATGCCCATGACACAGATACACTGCTGTTGATCCTGCAAGGCTCTGATTGCAATAGTGTGTTGAAAATAGAGCCCATACTCACCGAGTATAAAAATGTTTGGCCAGAAGCTGATGTGTTGCTAATCGAAAAGTACGGCATCAATCGCAAATTAAAATACAGTAAAGATGCCGAACGCAAGGACTGCCCTGCTCAGTACCTTGAAAAGGACAATCCTGCGCAGCGAGTCGCGGATCTCAACACTGTGCTCGATATCGTTCGAAAAGACGGGCAATACAAAAAGCTCATCCTATTGGGCGGCAGTGAAGGGGCCGTTATCGCCAACCGGGTGAGCGCAGATATTGACTCTATCGATGCCACCATCGCCTTTAATGGTGGTGGCCGCTGGTTTATCGATGACGTCTCACACAGTATCGCTGTCAAACATAACAACCCCGATGAGGCGAGAAAAGAGATCGACGATTTCAAAGGGTTTGCCGAGCATGTTCTTAACAGCAAACCCTTTGAGCTTGACGTGAGTGGACACGGTTATCATTGGTGGCAGCAGATGCTCTCCATCGATCAGCTTGATATCCTTAAAAAGGTAAAGTCTCCTTTGCTGATCGTGCAGGGGGGAATGGATACTTCGGTATCACCGCAAAAAACAGATGAGTTGGTGCAGCGCCTTAAAGCACTCGGGAAGAACAATATCGAGTATCGGCGTTACGAAGCACTGGATCATGGGTTGAAAGACAGCGACGGGAAAAGCCTGCGCAAAGAGGTCATCAGCGATATAAATATTTGGTTAAGGTCCAAGCTAGATAATCCTACCAATTAATGCAGCAACAACTGATTGAAGCGGGGCTTAGCAGGCTGAAGGCTGGAGTTCAGGGGCGGTAGCGTGGTTTTTGCAGGTTGGCGCAATGCGTAGCGAAGCCCAACAGATGAGCATGATCACCTCAACCAGAGTGGGATAAAGATGGATTGAGTCGATCGGTAAAACACGTTTTCCGATAAATTTCACGGTAAACGTTGGGCTTCACTTCGTTCAGCACCAAGCTACGATTGTTAACCCAACATGCGAAATGGTAATGGATTTATTTAAAATTTACTTTTCATAACTGTTATCAGGACTGAACTGAGTTATATGGAGAATGGTACTAATGTGTTCATACAGCCCTTCATATAATCACAGCCACCCAACAAGGATTCATATGAAAATAAAGCTAACTTTAAAAAGCATTGCATTAGAAAAACTCAATAGAGTATTAAATCCAAACTTCGAAACCAAGTTTATTTGGATATTACTTGTTACTGGAATATCTTTAATAGGATATCAACGAGCAATTCAACTTGCCTCTGGCATCGAGGTTATTTCATCTGAGTGGCACGTGAAGTTATCATTAAGCTCTGGAACGGACACATTTTTTGTTTTTATAGGGTTTATTCTAGTGTTAATTTCTTGTTGGCTATTTTATTTAAAACATCACCACCACAATACCAATGAATCTATATCTTATAAAAATTTAAGAAAGGCTGCCTCTGCGATCAGGCCATTACTAGATGAAAATAGACGTATATTTATGACTTTTGGCCCAAACTCAGGCTCTGGTAATACTGAAGAGTTGCATGATGACATGACACTTTGGGAAGAGTTAAAAAGAACTAAAATAGTTACAAATAACGAAAAAATTAATAATATCCTAGATTCAGTATCTGAGTTTGACCGGAGCGAACAAGTTATAGTCTTTGATATTAAATCTCACATTGAAGCCTTTAGAAAACATTGTGAAAACCCTAGCTTTGATTATTCAAAAAACCAATTTCCTCAATCATTTGCTGATTTGATTTTTTCCTACTGCTCAAAAAAACATAATAATATTGAAAGGTATACCTGCTGGCTACGCAATGAAACGCTGACCGAGAGAAGTAGAATTAATAACATTCTACTTTTTGGTAGCGCCTTGTATGGCGAAGAGAAAATAGATGTCGACATCATCATTAAAACCAATGACTCTACAATAGATAAAATAAAGTCATTCTCTACCTATGTGACTGAGCTAAAAAATAAATTCAAAAGAGATTTCAGTTTAACACTTCATGTTACAGTTTTTTCTGAACTAGAAGTGAAGTCTTACAACGAATTTATGAAAAAAATTCATTCAACTAAAGAGGTGATTTAAGCATGGGGCGAAATCTACACTATACTATTCCCCGTTTTTTACAAAACGCTTTGGATAATCATACAAAAGTTCTAGATTGGCAGAGAATTGATCATCCTCATAATGATAATGACTTTATCTATAGGATCCAACGTACCGATGGACTCTCGGACATAGTCCTACATGCGGCTGATGAATACAGGTACTCACTTACAAACTACTTTCAAAAACCAGAGCAAATAAGGAGAGGTGCTTTTATTCTTATCGCAAGGCCTGACGGTGGCTATGCCGACGAGGTCGTTGATATTGCTAGGCAAGACGAAATCAGTATAGGTAAGTTTGGTGCACTGATGGGAGCGTTATATAGAGAGGATCATTGGAATTATATTCCAAAAGAACGCAGAGAATAGGACTAAAAATACCCCCCAGCAGGCTTGAATTGCACAGCGTATTCGGACAATCGCGAATAACCCCGCCACGACATAAGCAAGGATCGGAAGAGCCCCTAGCGGGATTGATATCGGCTGCCTTGGGGTGGCTCAAGGCTCACTGGTGCCACTATAAGCTGGATTTATGGGTTTTCCGCTGATGACCCAATTTTTGCTTATAGTGGCTGCTTCCAGCACACAAACGCTTGTTATGGCCCACTGACCGGCCGCCGGGCGCTTGTTATATGTTCTTCCGATCCAATGACAGGCAGGCGAGGCGGGTACAGAGGGCCTTGTGCCCTTGCTGCCCGGGTGATTACCCGGTTGCTGGACAACAATCCGGCTCCCTTTATTAGACGGCGCAACCAACAACTACAGGTAGTTCCCCTGCCGCAAGGCGGTCAGCAACTCATCCACCAGCGCTTCCACCGGCTTGCCGGCATTCAGCAGATGGATCTCCGGCTGTTCGGGCGCCTCGTAGGCAGAATCGATACCGGTAAAATTGCGAATTTCCCCCGCCCGCGCCTTTTTGTAGAGCCCTTTGGGGTCACGCTCTTCACACACGCTAAGGGGCGCATCCACAAACACCTCGACAAATTCCCCTTCACCCACAAGATTGCGCACCAGTTGCCGCTCGGCACGGAACGGCGAGATAAAGGCGGTGAGGACGATCAGGCCCGCATCCACCATCAGTTTTGCCACTTCGCCGACCCGGCGGATATTCTCCTGGCGGGCGGCGTCATCGAAGCCGAGATCGCCACAGAGGCCGTGGCGCACATTGTCCCCATCCAGCAGATAGGTGTGCTTGCCCGAGGCGGCCAGCGCCTGCTCCAGCGCCCCCGCCAGGGTGGACTTGCCCGCCCCGGAGAGCCCGGTGAACCAGATCACCAGGGGCTTTTGCCCCTTCTGCTCGGCCCGGCTCTGTTTGTCGACGGCATGGGCATGCCACACGATATTGCTCATCCAACACTCCTTGATTGGCGCTCACGCCTCAAAACTTAAACTGTCCGGCACCACAGGGAGCCACCTCGGACTATCAGCCGACAACGTGCTGATGCCATGGCATTGCTCACCCAACACTCCTTGATTGGCGCTCACGCCGCAATACTGAAAACTGTCCGCTACCGCGGGGAGCCGCCTCGCGATGAGGCGGCAAGGTGCTGATGCCCTGAGATTGCGCATGCAACCCCCCCCTGATTGGCGCTCACGCCTGGATGCCAGTGCCCTGGCACTCCCCTGCATCATAAGCAGCCTTGATAAAAGCCGCGTTAACATAAGCAGCCCTTAACACATCCCCGGATATCAGACCTTAAAACGGAAACAGCAGGGGCACCATGACGATCACCCCAATGCTGTAGGCCAGGGAGACCGGCAGGGCCAGCTTGAGGTAATCCGGCATCTTGTAGTTGCCCGCCGCATAGACCATCAGGTTGGTCTGGTAGCCGTAGGGCAGGATAAAGCTGGAGCTCGCCCCGAACAGCACCGCCAGAATGAACGGCATGGTGGAGACATCCATGCTAAGCGCCAGCTGGAATCCCATGGGGAAGGCCAGGGCCGCCGCCGCGTTGTTGCTCATCAGCTCCGTCAACACCAGGGTAAACAGATAGATCCCCACGAAGGCGATAAAGGGACTGGCCCCGTTGAACTCCCCCATCAGCCAGTCGGCGATGAGCTTGGCCAGGCCGCTCTTCTCCAGCTGATCGGCGATGGCGAGCGCCCCGCCCACCACCAGCCAGATATCCAGGGGAAAGCGGCGGCGGATCTCGTCCAGGGTCAGGATGCGTGAAAACAGCAGCACCACCAGCATCACCAGCAGCCCCTTGAACAGCGGCACCAGATCGAGCACCGACAGGGTCAGCACCCCGAGGAACCCCGCCACCACGGCGGCGCTGCGCGTGGCATCGAGCCGGGTGGAGGCCTCCAGCCCGCTCACCACCACGAACTCCCGGGAGAGGGACTTGTTGCCCGCAAACTTGGGGCCTGGGGCCAGCAGCAAGGTGTCCCCTGCGTGCAGTTCAATCTGGCCGAGGCCGCCGGTGAGCTGGGTCTCGCCCCGGCGCACCGCCAGCACTACCGCATCGAAGTGGGTGCGAAACTCCGCATCCTTGATGGTCTGACCCACCAGGCGCGAGCTGTGGCTGACGATCACCTCCACCAGGTGCTGGCCGTTGAGACGGTGCTGGCCGTAGAGATCCAGCCCTTTGAGCTCCTGCAACACGCCGACGCTCTCCACGTCGCCGCAGAACAGCAGCATGTCCCCCTCGTGCAGCTCGTGTTCCGGCTGCACCGGGCAGATCACCTGGTTGCCCCGGATGATCTCGGCAAGATAGAGGCTTTTCAGGCTGCGCAGGCCGTTCTCCTTGACGCTGCGCCCGGCCATCGGCGAGCCGGGGCCCACCTTGGCCTCGAGAAAATAGCCGGATTCCCGGCTCATCTCGGTGTCCTGCTCCGGCAGGTGGCGGGCAAACAGCAGCACGGCGACCAGGCCGGTCAACAATGTGCCGGCTCCCACCATGAAGAAGTCGAACATGCCGAGCGGCTTGGCCCCCATCTTGATGAGGAAGCTGTTGACGATGAGGTTGGTGGAAGTGCCGATCAGGGTCAGCACGCCGCCAAAGGTCGCCGCGAAGCACATGGGCAACAGCAGCCGGGAGGGCGCATGGTTGGGGTTGCGCTTGACCGCCCCCAGCATGGACGCCACCACGGCGGTGTTGTTGACGAACGCCGACAAGAAGGCGGTGGAAAACCACACCTTCACCAGCACCTTGTTGAAGGAGCCGGTGCCCACCAGGTTGGCGAACCAGCTCATGACCCGGGTCTTCTCCACCGCCAAGGAGACCAGCAGCAACAACACCAGGGTCAGCAGGGCGCTGTTGGTGTAGCCCGCCACCACGGCGTTGATGTCCGCCAGGCCACTCAGGTAGGTGATGAGCACGGCGCCCGAGAAGAGCAGCGCCGGCCGGAGTTTGCCCTGGATCAGCAGGGCGACGAGGGCAGCCAGCAGACCCAGCACCAGGGATTGTTGCCAGGTCATGGGCTTACTCCTTGCCGGAATCGTTGCTGATGGTCAGCGCCTGCCAGTGGGGGAAGTGCTTGCGCACCAGGGCGTTGAGCTCCACTTCGAACTCGCTGTACTGCCCTGCCATCACCTTGGCCGCCAGCCCTTCCACTATCATGCCGGCACCGACGGTGACGTTGGTCAGCCGGTCGATGAGGATGAAGCTGCCGGTGTCGCGGATCTCCTTGTAGGGGTCGAACGCCACCGGGTCGGTCAGGCTGAATTCGCACAGGCCGATCTCGTTGAGCTTGAGTTCGGAGGCGGGCAGCTCGTCGAGCTTGTTGATCTCGATGCGGTGGCGGATGGCCTCCACCTGGCCGCGGCTCTTCTTGGTGGCAAGCTTGACGTCATAGACCCGGCCCGGTTGCAGGGACTCTTCCCCCATCCAGACGATGTGAGCCAGCACGTTCTGGGTCACCTGGGGCTTTTTCGCCGCATCCACCAGCAGGTCGCCCCGGCTGATGTCGATTTCGTCCGCGAAGGTGACCGTGATGGCCTGACCCGGCAGGGCGTACTCCAGATCCCCGTCGAAGGTGACGATGCGGGTCACCGTGCTCTCTTTGCCGGACGGCAGCACGGCAAGCTTGTCGCCCACCCGCAGGATGCCGGAGGCCAGGGTGCCCGCGAAGCCGCGAAAATCGAGGTTGGGGCGATTCACGTACTGCACCGGCAGGCGCACCGGGTGACGCTCCAGCTCGCGCTCCACTTCGGCGGACTCCAGCAAGGAGAGCAGGGTCTCGCCCTGATACCAGGCCAGCTTGTCGCTTGGGTTCACCACGTTGTCACCGTCCAGGGCCGAGACCGGCACGATGTGGATGGTGTCGACGCTGAGTTTCTTGGCGAATTCGCGGTACTCCAAGCTGATGCGCTCGAACACCTCCTGGCTGAACTCCACCAGGTCCATCTTGTTCACTGCCACCACGAACTGCTTGATGCCGAGCAGGCTCGCGATAAAGCTGTGGCGGCGGGTCTGATCCAGCACCCCCTTGCGGGCGTCGATCAGGATGATGGCCAGATCGCAGGTGGAGGCGCCGGTGGCCATGTTGCGGGTGTACTGCTCATGGCCCGGGGTGTCCGAGATGATGAATTTGCGCTTGGCGGTGGAGAAATAGCGGTAGGCCACGTCGATGGTGATGCCCTGCTCGCGCTCCGCCTGCAGGCCGTCCACCAGCAGGGCCAGGTCCAGCTTTTCGCCGGTGGTGCCGAGCTTCTGGCTGTCGGACTCCAGCGCCTTCAGTTGATCTTCATAGATCTGCTGGGAGTCGTGCAGCAGGCGGCCGATAAGGGTGCTCTTGCCGTCGTCCACGCTGCCGCAGGTGAGAAAACGCAGCAGGCTCTTGTGCTGCTGGGCGTGCAGGTAGGCTTCAATGCCCTGTTCGCTGATGGCGGTCTGAATGTGGTTGTTCATGTTGCGATTCCTTAGAACATTTTTTTAGAAATAGCCCTGACGCTTCTTCTGCTCCATGGAGCCGGCCTGATCGTGGTCGATGAGCCGCCCTTGCCGCTCACTCGAGGTGGTGATCAGCATCTCTTCGATGATCTCCGGCAGGGTGGTGGCATTGGATTCGATGGCCCCGGTCAGCGGGTAGCAGCCGAGGGTACGGAAGCGCACCAGCTCCTGCTTCACTTCGTCTTCCGGGCCGATGGGCATGCGATCGTCATCCACCATGATCTTGATACCGCCGCGATCCACCACGGGGCGCATGGCCGCGAAGTAGAGCGGGACTATGTCGATGTTCTCGAGATAGATGTATTGCCAGATGTCCAGCTCGGTCCAGTTGGAGAGCGGGAAGACACGGATGCTCTCCCCCTTGTTGACCTGGCTGTTGTAAACGCGCCACAGCTCCGGGCGCTGGTTCTTCGGATCCCAGCGGTGGGACTTGTCACGGAAGGAGTAGACGCGCTCCTTGGCACGGGATTTCTCCTCGTCGCGACGGGCACCACCGAAGGCGGCGTCGAAGCCGTATTTGTTGAGCGCCTGCTTGAGCCCCTCGGTCTTCATGATGTCGGTGTGCTTGCTGCTGCCGTGCACGAAGGGGTTGATGTCCATGGCCAGACCGTCCGGGTTCTTGTGGACGATGAGATCCAGCCCGAACTTTTTGGCGGTCTCGTCCCGGAACTTGATCATCTCCTTGAACTTCCAGTTGGTGTCCACGTGGAGCAGGGGGAAGGGGATCTTGCCCGGATAGAAGGCCTTGCGGGCCAGGTGCAGCATGACGGAGGAGTCCTTGCCGATGGAGTACATCATCACCGGGTTTTCAAATTCGGCGGCCACCTCGCGGATGATATGGATGCTCTCGGCTTCCAGTTGCTGCAGGTGAGTCAGTCGCTCGCGGGTGACACCTGCACGGATGCTCTGTGCATCGGATGGCTGCAGTTGGGTCAGTCTTTCACGGTCCATGTCTGGGTCCTCGGTTCATTGCTATCGCGCCTGCTCGGGGCGCGGTGTTGGTTCAGTTCGGTGCCGCCTTGGCCGCACCGTCAAATCGATTCGGGTCTCGCCTCTCAGGCCAGGCTCACCAGCTTGAGTTCGTGGCCGCTTTTTGCTTCCTGCCCTTGCCCCTGTTCGCCAAACCAGGCGAGTTGCTGGCGCAGGGCCACCACTTCACCGATGACGATAAGCGACGGGCTCACCGCCTGCTGGGCCAGTTCGGCCAGCTCCGCCAGGGTGCCGGTCAGCACCCGCTGACGGGCCGTGGTGCCCCGCTCGATGATGGCGATAGGGGTGGCGGCGCGTCGGCCATGGCTCACCAGTTGCTGCTGGATATGCTCGGAGCGCATCAGCCCCATGTAGATGACCAGGGTCTGGTTGGTGGCCGCAAGCTGCTGCCAGTCGGGCTCCTTGCCCTCCTTCTGGCAGTGGCCGGTGATGAAGACGGCGCTCTGGGCATGGTCGCGGTGGGTGAGCGGAATGCCCGCATAGGCGGTGGCACCGGCGGCGGCGGTGATGCCGGGCACCACGGAGAAGGGAATGCCCTCCTCGGCCAGCACTTCCAGCTCCTCGCCACCACGGCCGAACATGAAGGGATCCCCCCCTTTGAGGCGCACCACCCGGTTGCCCGCTTTGGCGTATTCCACCAGCAGGCGATTGGTCTCTTCCTGGGGCACGCTGTGGGCCCCCGCCTTCTTGCCGACCGACACCAGGGTGGCGTCGCGGCGCACCAGGTCCAGGATCTCGGGGGAGACCAGCTGGTCATAGAGCACCACTTCGGCCTGCTGGATCTGTTGCAGCGCCTTGAGGGTCAAGAGGCCAGGATCTCCCGGGCCCGCCCCCACCAGCACCACTTCCCCCACTTCGGTACGGGCCTTGTCCAGTCCCTCGTTCAGCCACTGCTCGGCCCCTTGCCAATCGGCTTTCTCAATCAGACCGGCCAGGGTGTTGGAGGCAAAGGCGCGCTCCCAGAAGCGGCGGCGATCGGAGAGGGAGGCCAGCACCTGCTTGGCCCGGCTGCGCACCCGGCCGGAGAGCTCCGCCAGACCGCCAAGATGGCGGGGCAGCAGGCTCTCGAGCC
>NZ_CAWMFQ010000160.1:0-4051 GCF_963866995.1 Aeromonas sp. ZOR0002
CCAGCTGGCCCAAGGTACGGGTGGTGGCCGCGCTGGATCCGGCCCCGGTCGACCCCGGCACGCCGCCGGTGGACGGGGTACCGGCCTGGGAGGCAAGCAAGGTCTACACCGCGGGCAACAAGGTGAGCCACAAGGGGGTCATCTATCAGGCCAAGTGGTGGACCCAGGGCAACGAGCCGGGCAAGGGGGACCCTTGGGCACCGGTGATCTGAGAGTCAATACAGGCGCAAGCACCCCGGGGAGGCCGCGCGCCTCCCTTGTTGATCGCCGCGCTGGCTTGCTGCGCCTCTTTTGGCACTGATAGAGTGCGGGTTCACAACGAGGGAGGATGACCATGAACATCGCCATTCATTTTGAAATTCCGGTACAGGATATGGAGAGAGCCATCCGCTTCTATGAGGGGGTCTTCGAGACGGTGCTGGAGCGGGTGCAGATCGATGGCAACGAGATGGCGCTCTTTCCCCTGGAAAGTGGCACGGCGGGCTGCTCCGGCGCCCTAGCGAAGGGGGAGAGCTATGTGCCGAGCCTGGATGGCACCCGGATCTATCTGCGGGTGCCTGACATCGAGGGGACCATGGCCCGGGCGCTGGCATCGGGCGGGGCCTGTCTCTATCCCGTCACCCAGGTCGGGGAGGGCCTCCGGGTGGCGGAGTGTCGGGATTGCGAGGGGAATCGCATCGCCTTGCAGGAGGGAACCTGACCATTATTTATCTGGTGCATGGGATATGTTGAGTCATTCACGCGATGAATAAAGAGGGGGATTTTCCCGCTCCGGGAGCCTCAGACCCGCGGTGAGGCCCCGGAATGGTCAGTTGCCGCCCCCCGGATCCCGTGCTACTTCATCTGGTGCGGCAACAAGGCGAGCACCCGTTCGCCCGGTCTGTCGCCCCAACTCTCAGGAGGCATCATGGAAGGACATTGTCTGTGTGGCGGGATCACCGTGTCGAGCGGCGATCACAAGGAGGTCAACCTGTGTCACTGCGCCATGTGCCGGCGCTGGTCAGGGGGGCCCATGTTCGCGGTGCACGGGGGCAAGGGCGTGCGGTTCACCGGGATGACCCCGGTGGCCTACCGCTCGTCGGAGTGGGCGGAGCGCGGATTCTGCCCCACCTGCGGCACCCATCTTTTCTACCATCTGTTGCCGACGGACGAGTACATCCTCTCTGCCGGCCTGTTTCAGGATCAGGGGTTCGAGCTCACCGGGCAGATCTTCATCGACGAGAAACCCGACTTCTATGCCCTCAAGAACGACACCCCGACCCTGACCGGGCAGCAGGTGTTCGAGCAGTTCGCCCCCAAACCCTGAGCCTGTACTCACCCCGAGGAGAAGCCATCATGGATGAACAACCGAAGGCGAAGGGGCCTGCCTCCTATTTTCCCGCCATCGAGCAGAAATACGGCCAGCCCATCGTCCACTGGCTGACCCTGCTGGCAGGGCGGGAGGAGCGCAAACACATGGCCCTGGTGGCCTGGCTCAAGGACGAACACGCCATGGGTCACGGCCATGCCAATGCCCTGGTGGCCCACTTTTTGGCGCAGCCCGATGCGCCCGGCGTGGCATGACAGTGCCACAGTGCAAAACGTGCAGGAAAGCCAGAGGAGCAGAGAGATGAAGATAAGCGTCAGCGTCTGGGTTGCCAGGCCGATTGCCGATGTGTGGCAGGGCTGGAACACCCCCGCCAGCATCATGGCGTGGAACGCCGCCTCCCCGCAGTGGCACTGCCCCCAAAGCCGGGTGGACCTGCGGGTGGGCGGGCGTTTTTGCCACCACATGGCGGCGCGGGATGGCAGCACGGGGTTCGATTTCGAGGGGACCTTCACCGAGGTCACCGCGCCGACGGGGCTCGGCTACGTCATGGACGATGGCCGCGAGGTGAGCGTGCGGTTCGTGGCAGAGCAGGGGGGCACCCGGGTGGAGGAGCGGTTCGATGCCGAGTCCCTGCACAGCGGCGAACAGCAGCGGGCGGGGTGGCAGAGCATCCTGGATAACTTCAAGCGCCATATGGAGGCCGCCGGCTGACCCCTGCGGGGCGCCAAGAAAAAACCACCGCAAGCTGGCGGTGGTTTTTTTATGGCGTTCGCCCGGAGCAAGGCGGGGAGGGGAAGGGGGTCACTCCTCGATGTCCAGCAGCACCAGGATGGCGCTCTCGCCCCCCCACTCCCGCGGCGCCTGGTGAAAGGCGCGCACAGCGGGGTGCTGGGCCAGCCAGCTCGGGATGCGCTGCTTGAGGATGTGCTTGCCGATGCCGTGCATCACCGAGGCGACGTGGATGTTCTCTTTTCGGCACAGGGTGAGCAGGGCCGCCAGCTCCTGCTTGGCCTGGTGCTGGTTCATGCCATGCAGATCCAGATAAATCTCCGGCGGGTAGCTGCCGCGCTTGAGCTTTTTCAGCTCGAATTTTGACACGTCGTCGCGCACGTAACGGGTCGGCCCGTCCGCCTCGAGATGGGGCTGATACTCGTCGCTGAAAAAGTGGTCAACCCCAAGCTTTTCGCGGCTCTCGCGCACTTCGCGTTTCTGCTTGACCGGGCTTGAGGAGGCCCTTATGGTATCTTGCTTAATTTTCCGGGTACCTTTGACAGCATCACGAAACAGCAGGCTTTCCTCGTCTGTGAGTGAGGGCGTTTTTTTCATCAGGTACTCGTCTTGCTCGCTGTATAAAATTCTCGGGCCGGATATTACTCGACTTGGAGGTGGATTTGGACAAGATATTTATCGATGAGGTGGTTGCCGAAATGCACACCATCCAGGACATGTTGCGCTGGGCCATGAGTCGTTTCAACGACGCCGGGATCTTCTACGGACATGGTACCGACAACGCCTGGGATGAGGCCGTGCAACTGGTGCTGCCCGCGTTACATCTGCCGCCGGACGTGGATCCCGCCATGCGCCACTCCCGCCTGACCACCAGCGAGCGCCACCGCATCGCCGAGCTCATCATCCGCCGCGTGCAGGAGCGCATTCCGGCACCCTACCTGACCAACAAGGCCTGGTATGCGGGTTGGGAGTTCTATGTGGACGAGCGGGTGCTCATCCCGCGCTCCCCCATCGCCGAGATGGTGGCCAACCGCTTCGCCCCCTTCCTGAAAGACGAACCGACCCGGATCATGGACTTGTGCACCGGCTCCGGCTGCATCGCCATCATCATGGCCCACGAGTTCCCCCATGCGGAAGTGGATGCCATCGACATCAGCGTCGATGCCCTCAACGTGGCGGAGCGCAACATCAACGATCACGGGCTGGAGCAGCAGGTTATCCCCATTCGCTCCGATCTGTTCCGGGATCTGCCGGCCGGTGACAAGTACGATCTCATCGTCTCCAACCCGCCCTACGTGGACTCCGAGGACATGTCGGATCTGCCGGAGGAGTTTCGCCACGAGCCGGAGCTGGCCCTGGCGTCGGGCTCCGACGGCCTCAAGCTCACCAAGCGCCTGCTGGCCAATGCCGCCGACTTCCTGAAAGAGGATGGCGTGCTGGTGGTCGAGGTGGGCAACAGCATGATCCACCTGGAAGCCCAGTTCCCCGAGGTGCCCTTCACCTGGGTCGAGTTCGAAAACGGCGGCCACGGCGTCTTTGTGATGACCCGCGCAGAGCTCGAGCAGTACCAGGCCCATTTCGCCATTTACAAGAACTAAGCAGCAAGGAGCATCCATGGCAGGGAACAGTTTCGGCCAACTCTTTCGGGTCACCACTTTCGGCGAGAGCCACGGTCTGGCGCTGGGCGCCGTGGTCGACGGCTGCCCGCCGGGGCTGGAGATAAGCGAAGACGATTTGCAGGGGGATCTGGACAGGCGCAAGCCCGGCACCTCCCGCTACACCACCCAGCGCCGCGAGGCGGACGAGGTGAAGATCCTCTCCGGGGTGTTCGAGGGCAAGACCACGGGCACCTCCATCGGGCTGCTCATCGAGAACACCGATCAGCGCTCCAAGGACTACTCCGAGATCAAGGATCTGTTCCGTCCGGGTCACGCCGACTACACCTATCACCAGAAGTACGGCCAGCGTGACTACCGTGGCGGCGGCCGCTCCTCCGCCCGCGAGACCGCCATG
>NZ_CAWMFQ010000160.1:4091-5357 GCF_963866995.1 Aeromonas sp. ZOR0002
AGAAGTACCTGAAACAGGTGCACGGCATCGAGATCGTGGGTTTTCTCTCCCAGCTCGGCCCCATCAAGGCGGAAGGGTTCGACGAGAGCCAGATCGAGCAGAACCCCTTCTTCTTCCCCGATGCGGGCAAGCTGGAGGCGCTGGATGAATACATGCGTGCCCTCAAGAAAGAGGGCAACAGCGTGGGGGCCAAGGTGTGCGTCGTGGCGCGCAACGTGCCGGTAGGCCTGGGGGAGCCGGTGTTCGACCGCCTCGACGCCGACATCGCCCACGCCATGATGGGCATCAACGCGGTGAAAGGGGTGGAGATCGGTGACGGCTTCGCGGTGGTGGAGCAAAAAGGCTCCGAGCACCGGGACGAGATGACTCCGACCGGCTTTGCCAGCAATCATGCGGGGGGCATCCTGGGGGGCATCTCGTCGGGTCAGGAGATCGTGGTGAGCATGGCCCTCAAGCCCACCTCCAGCATCACGGTGCCGGGCAAGACCATCACCACCAGTGGTGAGGCCACCGAGATGATCACCAAGGGGCGTCACGACCCCTGCGTCGGCATCCGTGCCGTGCCCATCGCCGAGGCCATGCTGGCCCTGGTGCTGATGGATCACCTGCTGCGCCATCGCGCCCAGAACCAGGGCGTGCACACCCAGACCCCGCAGCTGCGCTGATCATGCTGCGGGCAGGGTGAGTGATCACCAGACACCACAAGGCGACCCCAGGGTCGCCTTTTTCATGGATTTTTTCCGGCGCCTGCCTCAGGGGGCCGATGGCGTCGAGAGCGATGGGGTCCGGGTTGCATCCAGGCGGCAGCGGGGCGGCGCAAAGGCGGGATCCGGTGAGGGCAGGGCAGCGATGGCGGCATCGATGCGGGCGAGCGCCTCATCGCTCACGGCCTCTTTGGCAAACATCAGGCGCACTGGCTGCTGGTGCAAGAGCACCTGGCACTGGATGGCATCGCTCGCCCCGAGCTGGCCGAGCCGGTAGCGGGCGTACTGCCACTCCATGATGACGCCGTCGAGGCGGCGCGCCAGCAAGAGGGTGAGCAGCCTGTCATCGCTGTTGTATTCGCTCGCCAGCCCGAGGGCGGGGCACTCCTCGCTCATCGGCAGGGGGCGGGTGCCCCGCAGCTTGCCAAGGCGCAGCCCCTTGGCCTGGCAGAGGGTTGCCAGCTCCGTGATCTCTCGCCAGCCCTCGGGCTCCCCGGCCTGCGGGCGCTGGCTCAGCAGCACGAAGCTGGCGCGCCGATAGGGGGCGGAGAAGCGGGCGAAC
>NZ_CAWMFQ010000161.1:0-1497 GCF_963866995.1 Aeromonas sp. ZOR0002
AGGGAAGGCTGTCGCCTTCCCTCTCTCGTCTTGGTGACACTCACCGGGCGCTCGTCCGGGTGAATGGAAGCCCTCAGGCCAGCTCGGCGCGCAGCACCCGGGTTGCATCGACCATCACCTTCAGGGCAGCGGTGGTCTCTTCCCAGCCGCGGGTCTTGAGGCCGCAGTCCGGGTTCACCCAGAGCCGGTCTGCCGGGATTTGTTGCGCAGCCTTGCGGATGAGGTCTTCAATCCAGCCCTGGCTCGGTACGTTCGGCGAGTGGATGTCGTAGACGCCCGGGCCGATCTCGTTGGGGTAGTTGAAGCGCTCGAACGCTTCGAGCAACTGCATCTGGCTGCGGCTCGTCTCGATGGTGATCACATCCGCGTCCAGCGCCGCCACCGCCTCGATGATGAGGTTGAAGTCGCTGTAACACATGTGGGTGTGGATCTGGGTGCTGTCCACCACCGGGCTTGCGCTCAGGCGGAAGGCGCGCACCGCCCAGTCCAGATAGGCCTGGTGATCCTGCTTGCGCAGGGGCAGCCCTTCGCGGATCGCCGGCTCGTCGATCTGGATGATCTTGATGCCGGCGGCTTCCAGGTCAGCCACCTCGTCGCGAATGGCCAGGCCAATCTGCAGGGCGGACTGCTCGCGGCTCACGTCTTCCCGCGGGAAGGACCAGCAGAGAATGGTCACGGGGCCGGTCAGCATGCCCTTCACCGGCTTGTCGGTCAGGCTCTGGGCAAACTTCGTCCACTCAAGGGTCATGGGGGTCGGACGGTCGATGTCACGGGTGATCACCGGCGGCTTCACGCAGCGGGAGCCATAGCTCTGTACCCAGCCAAAGCGGGTGATGGCAAAGCCGTCCAGCAGCTCCCCGAAATACTCCACCATGTCGTTGCGCTCCGCTTCACCATGCACCAGCACGTCGAGCCCGATGGCCTCCTGGCGCTCGATGGCGTCCTTGATCTGGGCCTGGATGCCCGCCTCGTAGGCCTGGTCATCGATGCGCCCGGCACGCCAATCCTGACGCAGCACCCGGATTTCAGAGGTCTGCGGGAAGGAGCCGATGGTGGTGGTGGGCAGGAGCGGCAGCTTCAGATCCGAGCGCTGCGCGTCGGCACGCACCGGGTAGGCGCTCTGGCGATCGAAGTCACTGTTGGTCAGGCTGGCGAGTCGTGACTGCACCGCCTTCTTGTGAACCCGGCTGTCGGACTCCCGATCCACGATGGGCTGGCTGTAAGCCTCGATTTTGTCCAAGGCGCCACCGTCCAGGTAGTCGGACAGCAGCCCCAGCTCATAGCACTTTTGCAGGGCGAAGGCGAACCAGCTGCGAGTCTGGGGATCCAGCTCGTGCTCCAGGGTCAAATCCACCGGGCTGTGCAGCAAGGAACAGGAGGAGGCCACCCAGAGGCGCTCGCCAAGCTTTTCTTTCAAGGCCTTGAGGGTCGGCGCCAGCTTGGCCAGGTTGGCACGCCAGACGTTGCGGCCGTTGATGACACCCGCCGAGAGTACCC
>NZ_CAWMFQ010000162.1:0-1957 GCF_963866995.1 Aeromonas sp. ZOR0002
TCTCGAGCCGCTCGCGCAACAGGCGCACCAGCACGGGGGCCTTGCCGCCGCTGGAGACGGCCACCACGATGGGGCTGCGATCGATGATGGAGGGGAAGATAAAGCTGGAGCGCTCGGGGTCATCCACCAGGTTGACGAACAGACCGCGCTCGGTGGCGCTCTGGTAGACCAGGGCGTTGACCTCGAGATCGTCGGTCGCGGCCACCACCAGGATCTGCCCTGCCAGGTGAGCCGGGTCGAAACGCGCCGCCACATGGGTGAAGCGACCGGCAAATTCATGGAACTCGGGCTCGATCGCGGGAGAGACCAGGGTGATCCGGGCACCTGCCGCCAGCAGCAGGCGCGCCTTGCGCAGGGCAACCTCGCCCCCGCCCACCAGCAGTACCGGGCGGCCTTCCAACCTGGCAAACATAGGTAAATAATCCATCAGGGCCCGCTCCTCGGCATCGCGACATCTGGGGCGACTATAGGCAGGAGCGCTTATCCCTCAAAATAATAAAAAATGCTCTTTAATGCGTTTTGGTAATTAGTAAAGCCGTGTGGCGGCAATAGAGAAGCGAATCTGCTTGTGGTGGATGGCACCAGACCCTAGGCTAGTGAAAGTGTTTCATAAGGAGCTTAATCATGAATGAGTCATTGATTGTATTGGGGATCTTCATATTCCTGGTACTCGCCACCCTGAGTGCCGGCATCAAGATAGTGCCCCAGGGTTACAACTGGACCGTGGAGCGCTTCGGCCGCTACACCCGCACCCTCTCCCCGGGCCTCAACCTGCTGATCCCCTACATCGACCGCATCGGCCACAAGATCATCATGATGGAGCAGGTGCTGGACATCCCGGCCCAGGAGGTGATCTCCCGGGACAACGCCAACGTCACCATCGACGCCATCAGCTTCGTGCAGGTGGTGGATGCCCGCAAGGCGGGCTACGAGGTCAACGATCTCACCAGCGCCATCCGCAATCTCACCATGACCAACATGCGGACCGTGCTCGGCGCCATGGAGCTGGACGAGATGCTCTCCCAGCGCGACACCATCAACGAGAAGCTGCTGCGCACCATGGATGCGGCCACCGCCCCCTGGGGCATCAAGGTGACCCGGATCGAGATCAAGGATGTGCGCCCGCCCCTCGCCCTGGTAGAAGCCATGAACGCCCAGATGAAGGCCGAGCGCCAGAAGCGGGCCGAGGTGCTGGAGGCCGAAGGGGTGCGCCAGTCCAAGATCTTGAAGGCCGAGGGGGAGAAGCAGTCCCAGATCCTGAAAGCCGAGGGTGAGCGTCAGGCCGCCTTCCTCGCCGCCGAAGCGCGGGAGCGGGCCGCCGAGGCGGAAGCCAAGGCGACCCACATGGTCTCCCAGGCGATCGCCGAGGGCGACATGCAGGCCATCAACTACTTCGTGGCCCAGAAATACACCGAGGCCCTGGCCCGCATCGGTGAAGGCCCCAACAGCAAGATCATCATGATGCCCCTGGAAGCGGGCAGCCTGATAGGCTCGGTGGCGGGCATGGCCGAGCTGTTCAACAAAGACGGCAAGGCGGGCAAATCATGACAGCCCTGTTCGAGGGGCTGACCCACTGGCACTGGCTGGGGCTCGGCTTCGTGCTGCTGGCCATCGAGGTGATGGGGTCGGTGGGCTTTCTGCTCTGGACCGGCATCGCCGCCCTGGAGGTGGGACTCCTGCTGCTGGTCTGGCCCTTCGGCTGGCAGGCGCAGTTGCTGCTCTTCGCCCTGCAATCCCTGCTCACCACCTGGGCCTGGTGGCGCTGGCAGCATCGCCGGGATCGCTCCGGGCTGGATGCCGCCGCTCCCATCAACGAGCGGATGCAAAGCTACATGGGCCGCGAGCTGACCCTGCTGGACGAGGTCAGCCAGGGGATGAGCCGGGTGCATCTGGACGACACCGTCTGGACGGTGCGCTGCAACGCGCCGCTGCCGGCCGGCAGCCGGGTCAAGGTGGT
>NZ_CAWMFQ010000163.1:0-1029 GCF_963866995.1 Aeromonas sp. ZOR0002
GAATCCCTCCCTCACCGCCAAATAAAACAAAAGGCCCCGTCGCAAGACGGGGCCTTTTGTTTTTCCGGTAACCGGCAATCTGGTCTCTACCCGGTATCGACAGGCGGGTGGACTAGCCCTGCTGGAGTGGCATAGGCCGTACACCGGGCGACACCGGGATGTAGTCTGGTCAATGCCTCCCTTGCTGTCAGGTTTATCCTGATCGGTTTATCGCTCCCTAACCTTGTCCCGTCCCGTTATCTCTTCAACCTGGAGATATAGGGGATATTCCGGTACTTGTGCTCCCAGGGCAGGCCATAGCCCACCAGCAGGTCATCGTTCGTCATTTCATAGGCATAAAACTGCTCGGCGGGGATAGCCACGCGCCCCGGTTTGACAAACAGGGTCGCGATGGACAGCGAGCGTGGCGCGAATGCCTGCAGGTGCGCGACCAGCCGCTTCATGGTGCCCCCCGATTCGATGGCGTCGTCCATCAGGATGACGTCTCTGCCCTGGATGCCGACATTGTTGTGAAAGACGATGGGAGAGGCGTTGTGGCGCTCCCCCGGAGTGTGGGGGCAGGAGATGTAGTCCATGGCGACATCAAAGCGCAGCGCCCTGACGACATCGGCGGTAAACAGCATGCCGCCCGGCACCACGGTGATCACCACCGCCTCCGTGAATCGCTCGTTGAGCCGTTTGGCGATGACCTCGACGCCGAGCGCAATGTCCTCGGTATTTAATACCACGTCGCCGAAAACAGGGTTTCTCATGGCAGCTCCTGACAGGTTGTAGAAAGAGGGGTGGCCCGGGGTGCCAGCCCCACGCCTCTGCTGAGGAGCAGGGCCAGCACCATCAGCAAAACGACGCCGTGGAGGGCAGCCGGCAGACCGAAGGCGTCGGCGACAAAGCCGACCAGGGCGGGGCTGGAGAGCACCCCGACATAGCCCAGGGTGGCGTCGCTTATCTGGGCGTTCAGTCTGACGAAGGGGATGATGGAGGCCCAGGCCGCCGTGGCAAAGCCCGAGCAGAAGAAAGTGGCTCGGGGGG
>NZ_CAWMFQ010000163.1:1135-5627 GCF_963866995.1 Aeromonas sp. ZOR0002
GCTATGATCATTTCTAGCTCATATGAACAAAAATGACCTTGAATTTGTTTGTGTGTGTTCATTGTGGCGATATGATGGCCGCGGTCAGCATGCATACATCCGAGGTAACAGCATGATCACGCTCATCATCACGGACATGGACGGCACCTTCCTCATATAGCAGGGGGGATAACAACCGAGCCCTGTTCGCCGAGGTGGTTGCCGCCATGGCGCAGCAGGGGATACATTTTGCGCCCTGCACGGGAAAACAGGTCGACCGGGTCGAGGCGCGGCTGGACAACGCCCAGGGCCTGGCCATCATCCGTTGGTTGGCGCATCTGTCGGGCGAGCATATCGTCATCGCCTGCACGGCGGCCTGCGCGGCGATCCGGGAGGCGGTGCCGGATCATCTGAAAGCCCTGGTGCGCCGCTCTTACATCCAGGTGCAGACGGTCGCCGATTTTGGTGACATCACCGCGGACGTTGTGAAGATCACCGTCTATGACGAGCAGGGGCGCTGCCTGGATCTGCGGGGCCAGCTTGGCGAGTGTGATGACGAGGCCTACATAGTGGCGTCCGACCAGCAGTGGATAGACATCGCCAATGCCGGCGTGCACAAGGGGACAACGGTGGCCAGGTTGCAGCAGCTGGTCGGCGCCGGTCGTCATGAGACCCTGGTCTTTGGCGACGGGCTCAATGACATCGAGCTGATGGCGTGCGCCGACTTCAGTTTCGCCATGCGCAATGGCCACGACGGACCAAGGACGCCGCCCATTTCATCACCCGCTCGAACGATGAGGACGCCGTCATGCATACCATCTTGCAACTGCTCGCACTGCAGAGGCTGGGGGCGTGAGGCGGGCCGGGCGATGATCGCCCGGCCATTACAAGGGAACACCATGGACAAGTATTCACCGGAGGAGCGACGGCTCCTCATTCTGGATCTGCTGGCCGCGCACCACAAAGTGATGGCGGCGGAGCTGGCGGAGCCGCTGGGCACCACGGAGGCGACCATCAGGCGGGATCTGCGCTATCTGGCCGATGAGGGGCGCTGCAAGCGCATTCACGGTGGCGCCATCTCCCTGTCGCCCCAGACGGGGACCCTGACCGAACGCAGTACCCAGCATGTGGCGCAGAAGCAGGCCCTGGCCGTGGCCGCCCTGAGCCTGGTCAAACCGAACCAGCTGATCTTCCTGGATGCCAGCAGCACCCACCTGCTACTGGCCTCCCTCATGCCGGAACACCAGGGTCTGACGGTGGTGACCAACAGCCCGGCCATCGCCTGCCGGCTGCTGGAGAGACCCGGCATCAGGACCATCCTCATCGGTGGCGAGCAGGATCCGCTGGTCGGCGGGGCCGTTGATATCGCGGCGGCCGAGGGCATCAAAAAGTTCCGCTTCGACCTCGGTTTCCTGGGGGTCTGTGCCTGGTCCTCGGATCTCGGCTTCAGCGCCGTGCATTACCAGGACAGCGAGTTCAAGCGCCGGGTCGCGGAGCGTTGCGGCTCGCTGGCGGTGCTGTGCAATGACGACAAGCTGGAGTCCCTGGCCTCCTACCCCTTCCTGCACGCTGCGGATCTCGACTACCTGATCTGCACCCGGCAGGATCCGGTCCTGGTCAAGACGCTCGAAGGGGAGGGCTGCACCGTCATCACCGCCGGCTGAAGCCGGGCAGGCTGCGCCGCCGCGAGAAGAGCGGGGAGAGGCCGGGGGCTGGAAGCAGCCCATAAAAAACGCCCCGTTCCCGGGGCGTTGGGAACGGGGCGCCTGCCAGCGTCCTCAGGCGAGGTCGAAGCGATCCAGGTTCATCACCTTGGTCCAGGCCGCCACAAAGTCCTTCACGAACTTCTCCTTGGCATCCGCACTGGCGTAGACCTCTGCCAGGGCGCGCAGCTGGGAGTTGGAACCGAACACCAGATCGACCCGGGTTCCGGTCCACTTCACCTTGCCGCTCTGGCGATCACGGCCTTCATAGACTCCCTGGCTGCCCGCCGCCGGTTTCCACTCCGTGCCCATGTCGAGCAGGTTGACGAAGAAGTCGTTGGAGAGGGTACCCGGGGCGGCGGTAAAGACCCCGTGGCAGTTGCCCGCGTTGGTGCCGAGCACCCGCATGCCGCCCACCAGTACCGTCATCTCGGGGGCACTCAGGGTGAGCAGCTGCGCCTTGTCGATCAGCATGGTCTCCGCGAAGCCCGCGCACTCGCCTGCGTAGTTGCGAAATCCATCTGCAAGGGGCTCGAGCACCGCGAAGGAGTCCACATCGGTCTGGGCCTGGGAGGCATCCATCCGGCCCGGAGTGAAGGGCACGGTCACGGCGACACCGGCTCTCTTCGCGGCCTGCTCGACCCCCACGCCGCCCGCCAGCACGATGAGATCGGCGAGGGAGACCCGCTTGCCGCCGGTGGCGGAAGCGTTGAAGGTCTGCTGTATCCCGTCGAGGGCCTGAAGCACTTTCGCAAGCTGGGCAGGCTGGTTCACGGCCCACTCCTTCTGCGGGGCCAGGCGGATGCGGGCACCGTTGGCGCCACCGCGTTTGTCAGAGCCACGGAAGGTGGACGCGGAAGCCCAGGCGGTGGAGACCAGCTCGGCCACGGACAGGGAGGCCGCCAGGATCTTCTCCTTGAGCAGGGCCACGTCCTTGTCATCGATCAGGGGATGATTGACGGCGGGGATGGGGTCTTGCCAGATCAGCTCCTCTTTGGGCACTTCCGGCCCCAGGTAGCGGGCGATGGGGCCCATGTCGCGGTGGGTCAGCTTGAACCAGGCGCGAGCAAAGGCATCGGCGAAGGCCTGCGGATCCTCATAGAAGTGGCGGGAGATCTTGCCAAACTCGGGGTCAAAGCGCAGGGTCAGGTCGGTGGTGAGCATGGTCGGCTTGTGGAACTTGCCGGGGATGTGCGCATCGGGAATGATCTCCGGCGCATCCTTGGCCACCCACTGCTTGGCGCCGGCTGGCGACGTGGTCAGCTCCCACTCGTAGTTGAACAGGTTTTCAAAGAAGTTGTTGCTCCACAGGGCCGGTGTCTTGGTCCAGGTTACTTCGAGCCCGCTCGAGACGGTATCCTTGCCATGGCCGCTGCCGAAGTCGCTCATCCAGCCGAGGCCCTGGGCCTCCAGAGGCGCGGCTTCCGGCTCTGGCCCCTTGTGGGATTCGGGCGCGGCGCCGTGGGCCTTGCCGAAGGTGTGGCCGCCCGCGATAAGGGCGACCGTCTCTTTATCGTTCATGGCCATGCGACCGAAGGTGGAACGGATGTCCTTGGCAGCCTCCATGTAGTCACCGCTGGCGTTGGGCCCTTCCGGGTTGACGTAGATGAGGCCCATGTGGGTGGCACCGAAGGGGGCCGTAAGCTCGCGATCGCCCTTGACCCGATCGGGATCGACCCCGAGCCAGGCAATTTCATCCCCCCAGTTGACGTCCTGATCCGGCTCCCACACGTCGGGCCGCCCACCGCCAAAGCCGAAGGTGCGAAAACCCATGGTCTCCAGGGCGACGTTGCCGGCGAGGATCAGCAGATCGGCCCAGGAGATCTTGTTGCCGTATTTCTGCTTGATGGGCCAGAGCAGGCGACGGGACTTGTCGATGTTGACGTTGTCAGGCCAGCTGTTGAGGGGGGCAAAGCGCTGTTGGCCACGGCCGCCGCCACCGCGACCGTCGGTGGTGCGATAGGTGCCCGCAGCATGCCAGGTCATGCGGATGAACTGGGGGCCGTAGTGACCGAAGTCCGCCGGCCACCACTCCTGGGAATCCGTCATCAGCTTGACCAGATCTTTCTTGAGTGCCTTGTAATCCAGGCTCGCGAAGGCCTTGGCGTAGTCAAAGTCCTTGTCCATGGGATCGGCGCCGGGGGAATGCTGATGCAGCAGATCCAGCCGCAACTGGTTCGGCCACCAATCTCGATTGGTTCTGCCGACGCCGGCGGTGTGGTTGAAGGGGCATTTGCTTTCTTCACTCATCTCTGTCTCTCCTTGGCAGTCATGTGCAATGCAGACAACTCAGTATGGGAACTTTTCCTGCAACCGGCGGGGCATGTGACAGGTTGGGCCTTGGACCGGCATCGGGGGGTTATCAATAACTCCCTATATTTCAGCTAATTGATTAAGGATGGGATGACCGTATTACGAAAAGATGAATCGGTGCCATCGAATTTGGCTCTCCTGGACAAGGGATAAGAGAAGGAAGGAGCGCCCTGGCAGCCGTGTTATCAATCTTTTTATCCATAACACGAGGGATCAGACCTGGACTTGCGCTGGGTCATGGCATGAGGAGGGCTTGTCTTGAGCGGGGTAGAAAACCCCATTTTTGTGACGGCGGTCCGGACTGCGTCCTGAGCAGGGCGCCGAGCGCCAGAGGATGGGGTGGGGGCGTTGCGCCAAAAAGCGGGCGGCGCAGAAACAAAAAGACCGGCCAGTGGCCGGTCCAAACAGACAGCGTGCTGCTGTCTCATCAGGCTGATCCCAGCCTGGAGGGGAATAATGGGGTGGCTGATGGGGCTCGAACCCACGACAACCGGAAT
>NZ_CAWMFQ010000164.1:0-774 GCF_963866995.1 Aeromonas sp. ZOR0002
CACAGTGTCATGTCGACGCGGCGGGTATCCATGCGCGAGTAGTTGACGATGGTGCCGTTGAGGATGGCGGAGTTCGGCACTACCACCATCTTGTTGTCACCGGAGGTGAGGGTGGTGGTGAAGAGCTGGACCGATTGCACAACGCCATTGGTGCCTGCCACCTCGATAAATTCCCCTGCCTTGATGGGGCGGAAGATGATGAGCAGGAAACCGGCGGCAAAGTTGGAGAGAGAGCCCTGCAGCGCCAGACCGATGGCCAGACCGGCGGCACCGATAATGGCGACGAAGGAGGCGGTCTGCACCCCGACCCGGCCCAGGGCGGCGATCACCACGAACACCAGGATGGTGTATTTGAGGATGCTGCCGACGAAGTGGGTGACGGTGGTGTCCAGCTTGCGGGTCTGCATCACCTTGACCACGCCACCGCTGAGAAGGTTGGCGGCAATGTAACCGACCAGCAGGGTGATCAGGGCGGCGGCGATGTTGACCGCATACTCGATGATCAGTCCCTGGTTGTTGGTCAGCCAGGTCTGTGCTTCGGTAATGATCTCGGGTTCCATAGGATGTCCTGTTGGTGTGAAGATTTATGGCAGATGAATCTAACACTTGAGCGCGACAAGCTGGGTCGCATCTGGTGCTTGTCTTTTCTTTTGTGCCACAAAAAGCAAGGGAGGCCAAGGCCTCCCGTTTTGTCACAACCCTGCTGGCGCAGGAGCGCATCGAATGTACGCACTCAGCTTTGCAGCAGCTGGCTGCGGATAAACTGCCACTGAT
>NZ_CAWMFQ010000165.1:0-308 GCF_963866995.1 Aeromonas sp. ZOR0002
TGTGGATTTGGCAACAAGCAGATTGGCCCCATTTTCGTTGGCAGGATAGCGAGATATTGCCCAGATTACGGCACGTTCAACGCAGGCAGGGAATTCTAATCGGTCGTCATTCCAGGTTGGGGAACTCCGACCAAGCGTTAGATACGTTACTGGCTAACATCATCTCCTCATCCGCTATCGAAGGCGAACGCCTCAATGCCCAATCTGTGCGTTCCTCCCTTGCTCGGCGGTTAGGTGGGCCACAAACTCAGTCATATCCAGTATCAGAGCGCTCAGAGGGGCTCGCGGCCATGATGCTGGATGCCATC
>NZ_CAWMFQ010000166.1:0-11242 GCF_963866995.1 Aeromonas sp. ZOR0002
GTAGCGGCTGTAGTCGGGGAACTGGCCGCCGTGGCACAGGGCGGTGATGGCCTCCGCCTCCTCGATGGCGGTGTGATCCTTCCACAGCACGAACATGGCGTTGGGGTTGTCGGCAAACTCCGGACGCAGGGCCAGCACGCGCCCCTCTCTGTCGATGGGGGCGGGGGTGGAGCCGGTGCTGTCCACCCCGATGCCGCGCACGGTGGTGCGCTGACTCGGGGTGAGTTGGCTCACCACCGCCACTACCGCCTGCTCCATGGACTCCAGATAGTCGAGGGGGTGGTGGCGGAACTGGTTGTTGACCGGTTGGCAGTAGTGGCCTGCCTGCCAGCGCGGGTAATAGACGACATGGGTCGCCAGCTCGGCGCCGTCCTGGCAGCGCACGGCGAGTGCCCTGACCGAGTCGCTGCCGAAATCGAGTCCGATGACGATGTGCTCAGACATAAGTGCTCCTGACCATCAATGAGGGGTGACTGGGGGGAACCATAGGAGATGGGCAGGAGGGGCGGTTAGCCATTGGCTGCTGGAAATATGGATTTTAACGCTGTCAGTGCGACAGGGTGACGGCTCTCTAAAATTCAATATGTGACGAAATTGCTAATTATATAGACGAAATGGCTGCAATCTCATGGCGTGATCCTGCTCTCCATTTTTAATTGTGAAAACGATTACAACTTGGTTCGCTCAACCAGCAACAACAATAACGTCCTGTTTAAGCATGTTTTTATATGGCTGCGACTTGATTGACTCAACGAGCAGCACTGCGTGGATACATGGATTGATAGAACCGTTGGAGACATTCGCATGAACAAAATCGTTAAAGGCATGATCGCGATGGGGTTCGCCCTTGGTATGGCAAATTCTGCTTTCTCGGCCGAAGCGCTGAAGCTGGGCTACCTGGTCAAGCAGCCCGAGGAGCCCTGGTTCCAGACCGAGTGGAACTTCGCCGACAAGGCGGGCAAGGATCTGGGCTTCGAGGTGATCAAGATAGCCGTCCCCGACGGGGAGAAGACCCTCAATGCCATCGACAGTCTGGCGGCGAATGGCGCCAAGGGCTTCGTCATCTGTACCCCGGATCCCAAACTCGGTGCCGCCATCATGGCTAAGGCCAACAGCATGGATCTGAAGGTCATCACGGTGGATGACCAGTTCGTCAACGCCAAGGGCCAGCCCATGGAGCAGGTGCCGCTGGTGATGATGGCCGCCACCAAGATTGGCGAGCGTCAGGGGCAGGAGCTCTACAAGGAGATGCAAAAGCGCCAGTGGGACGTAAAGGCGACCGGGGTGCTCGCCATCACCGCTGACGAGCTCGACACCGCCCGTCGCCGGGTCGAGGGCTCCCTGGGCGCGCTCAAGGCCGCCGGTTTCCCCGAGGGCCAGATCTTCCGCGCACCCACCAAGAGCAACGACATTCCGGGGGCGCTGGATGCCGCCAACTCCATGCTGGTGCAACACCCCGAGGTGAAGAACTGGCTCATCGTCGGCATGAATGACAACACGGTGCTCGGCGGCGTGCGCGCCACCGAAGGGCAGGGCTTCAAGGCGGAGAACGTCATCGGCATCGGCATCAACGGGGTGGATGCGGTGAACGAGCTCTCCAAGTCCAGCGCCACCGGCTTCCTCGGCTCCCTGCTGCCAAGCCCGGACGTACACGGCTACAAGAGCATCCAGATGCTCCATGACTGGGTCGTCAACGGCGCCGAGCCTGCCAAGTTCACCGAGGTGACCGACGTGGTGCTCATCACCCGCGACAACTTCAAGGCCGAGCTGCAAAAGAAAGGGCTGTGATCCCCATCCCTTGATACCCATGCCGGCATGGCGGAGTGCGCCGTGCCGGCTGGCTGGAGTCATCTCATGAATCAAGTTCCATATCTGGAGTTTTGCGGCATCAGCAAGGAGTTTCCCGGCGTCAAGGCGCTGCAGAACGTCTCCTTCGCCTGCCAGCAGGGCACGGTACACGCGCTGATGGGAGAGAACGGGGCCGGCAAGTCCACCCTGCTCAAGATCCTGAGCGGTTTTCAGGCGCCCACCCGCGGGGTGGTGAAGCTGGCGGGTCAGGAGAAAGTGTTCCAAAACACGGTCGATGCCCTTGAGAGCGGGATCGCCATCATCTATCAGGAGCTGCATCTGGTCCCTGAAATGAGCGTGGCGGAGAACATCTACCTGGGGCAGTTGCCGACCCGGCGCGGCGTCATCGATCGGGAGAAGCTCTATCAGGATGCGGCCAGGCAGCTGGCACGCCTCGGGATGGATGTCTCCCCCGAGACGCCTCTCAAGTACCTGTCGCTCGGGCAGTGGCAGATGGTGGAGATCGCCAAGGCCCTGACCCGGGACGCAAGCGTCATCGCCTTCGACGAGCCGACCAGCAGCCTGTCGTCCCGCGAGATTGAGCAGCTGTTTCGGGTCATCCGCCAGTTGCGGGACGAGGGCAAGGTCATTCTCTACGTCTCCCACCGCATGGACGAGATCTTCGCCCTGTGCGATGCCATCACGGTGTTCAAGGATGGCCAGTTCGTGCGCACCTTCGCTTCCATGGCCGAGGTGGACCGGGATCTGCTGGTCAAGACCATGGTGGGGCGCGAGCTGACCGACATTTATGGCTACAGCCCAAGGCCGCTAGGCGAGGCGGGCCTCAAGGTGGAGCACCTGATGGGGCCCGGCCTCAAGGCGCCGGTGTCGCTCGAGGTAAAGAGAGGGGAGATCCTCGGCATCTTCGGGCTGGTGGGGGCCGGGCGCAGCGAGCTGATGAAGCTTATCTTCGGCGCCGAGACACCTCGAGGGGGCGAGATATCGGTGTTTGGCAAACAGGTGGTCATTCAGAGCCCCATCGACGCCATTCGCAGCGGCATCATGCTCTGCACCGAAGACAGGAAGGCGCTCGGCATCATTCCCATCCATTCGGTGCAGGAGAACATCAACATCAGCGCCCGCCGCCACCACGCGTGGGGGGGCTTCTGGATCAACCAGAAGTGGGAAGACGAGAACGCGAGACTGCGGATCCGCGACATGCGGGTCAAGACCCCGTCTCCCCAGCAGGCCATCATGAACCTCTCCGGCGGCAACCAGCAGAAGGCCATTCTGGGGCGCTGGCTGTCGGAAGACATGAAAGTGATCCTGCTCGATGAACCGACCCGGGGCATCGACGTCGGGGCAAAGAACGAGATTTACAACGTGATTTACGATCTGGCCAAGGTGGGCATCGCCGTGGTGGTGGTCTCGAGCGAGCTGCCGGAGGTGCTGGGCATCGCGGATCGGATCCTGGTCATGCGGGAGGGGGAGATCGCCGGCGAGCTTTCCCACGACGAGGCCAACGAGGTCAAGGCGCTCAATCTGGCCATGCCGGCCCGTTGATCTGCTGACCGCAACGAGATAGCACCCGGAATTTTCAGGAGAAATACCATGACAACAACGACCTCGGTCGGCCAAGCCGCCAACGACACCGCGGCGAGCGGTACCCGCCTGCAACTGACCCGCATCTGGGATCAGTACGGCATGCTGGTGATCTTCGCCATCCTGTTCCTGCTCGCCTGCGTGCTGGTCCCCAACTTCGCCAGCCTGATCAACATGCGGGGGCTCGGGCTTGCCGTCTCCATGTCGGGTATGGTGGCCTGCGGCATGCTGTTCTGCCTCGCCTCCGGCGAGTTCGACATGTCGGTGGGCTCCGTGGTGGCCTGCTCCGGGGTTGCCTGCGCGGTGGGCATCAACGCCACCGAGAGCATCCCCCTCGGCATTCTGGCCGGTCTCTCGGTGGGCCTTGTCTTTGGCCTCATCAACGGCATCGTCGTGGCCAAATTCAAGATCAACGCCCTCATCACCACCCTTGCCACCATGCAGATGGCGCGCGGGGTGGGCTACATCATCTCCGACGGCAAGGCGGTGGGCATCGTGGAGGAGGGCTTCTTCGAGCTTGGCAACTCCGCTCTGCTCGGCATCCCGACGCCCATCTGGCTGACGGCGGTCTGCTTCGTGTTGTTCGGTCTGCTGCTCAACAAGACCACCTTCGGGCGCAATACCCTGGCCATGGGGGGCAACGAGGAGGCGGCGCGTCTGGCCGGGGTCAACGTGGTGCGCACCAAGATCATCATCTTCACCATGACCGGGCTCATCGCCTCGCTCGCCGGCATCATCCTCGCATCCCGCATGACCTCGGGTCAGCCCATGACCTCCATCGGCTTCGAGCTGGTGGTGATCTCCGCCTGCGTGCTGGGTGGGGTCTCCATGAAGGGGGGGATCGGCAAGATCTCCTACATCATCGCCGGGGTGCTGATCCTGGGGCTGATGGAGAACGCCATGAACCTGCTCAACATATCCCCGTTTGCCCAGTACGTGGTGCGTGGCCTCATCCTGCTCGCCGCCGTGCTGTTCGACCGCTACAAGCAGGTGCGCAAAGCCCGTATCTGAGCGATGTTTTTCCTCGTCACCGGGCCGGCCTCGCGCCGGCCCGGTGTTTTCCCCGGCAAGCTGTGAGCCAGTTCAACAATTTCACAACGAACAGCTTGCGAACATAGGGGGTTCCTACGCCGGATCTCTACAATGGCCCATGTCGACTTTTTTACCGAAACCCTGTTTTCCGCCATGTCCTCGATGCAAAAAGAGAAGCCGAAACAACTCAATCCCCTGCTGCCTGGCTACGCCTTCGACGTCTTCCTGGTCTCGGGGATGACTCCCATCGAGCAGGGGAGCGCGCTGGATTTCACCATCGACAGGCCCCACGGCATGAAGGGGTTCATCGTCAATCTGACCATCAAGGGCAAGGGGCAGATCTTTCAGGGGGACAAAGCCTTCACCGTCGAGCCCGGGGACCTGCTGCTCTTTCCACCCGCGGCGGTGCACCATTACGGCCGGGCGCCGGATGCCCGAGAGTGGTATCACCGCTGGGTCTATTTCCGTCCGCGGGCCTATTGGGCTGACTGGCTCAAGTGGCCCCAGGTGACGGAGCAGGTGGGGCGACTGCAACTGGCGGACAACCAGCTGCTCACCGAATTCGACGCCCTCTTCCTCGACATCGAGGAAACCCACAAGCAGCTGCGGCCCATGTCGGAGCAACTGGCCATGAACCTCTTGGAGCGGTTGCTCATCCGCTGCTACGAGGCATCGTCCCAGAATGCCTATCCCGCCATCGATCACCGGGTCCACGAGGCGTGCCAGATCCTGAGCGAGTCCCTCTCGGCCGAGATCTCGGTGGAAGCGCTGGCGGAGCAGGTCTTCTTGTCCCCCTCGCGCCTCGCGCACCTGTTTCGCGAGCAGGTGGGGGTGAGCATAGTGCGCTGGCGCGAGGATCAGCGCATCATGCGGGCCAAGCTGCTGCTGCAGACCACGCCGCTGTCGGTCGCCACCATAGGCCAGCAGGTGGGCTATGACGATCAGCTCTACTTCTCGCGGGTATTCCGAAAGCGGGTAGGAGTCAGCCCCACCGAATACCGCAAGTGCGCCACCCCGCTGTGAGCAGAGCCCAGAGATGACAAAGCCCTCATGACGAGGGCTTTTGTTATCCATGAGGGGCGGATGCGCAATCAGCCCTGACGAGCCTTGAACCTGGGATTGCTCTTGCAGATGACGAACAACTTGCCGCGTCGACGCACGATCTGGCAGTCCGGGTGACGCGACTTGGCGGATTTCAGGGAGGCGAGGACTTTCATTGTTTCTCTTTTCCTTTGCTGAAGAACTGACCGAATCGCTGGCCGAAGCGAGCGACCTGACCTTCCTTGCCGACCTGCTTCTGTCTGCCGGTATAGAAGGGGTGGGACGCGCTGGAGACATCCAGCGTCACATAGGGGTAGGTGTTGCCATCTTCCCACTCTCTGGTGCGATCGGTGGCCAGCGTGGAGCCGATCAGAAAGTAGGTATTGCTGGCGAGATCGTGGAACAGAACCTTGCGGTATTCAGGGTGAATATGGGGGCGCATGATTGCCTCTGTTGTTATGTTATAACACGCCATTAATAATGCGATGGATGAGAATCAATATCAACTGTTTTTTCCATGATGACAGCGATGGGGGAAAATCGGGGCCGTTCGGCTGCACATCGTCAGCAAGAAGGCATGGGCGGTGAGGGCCTATGTGCAGCCACCATCTTTACTTTTTAAAATTACTGTATAAAAATACAGTAAACTATCATGGAGACGTACCCTATGCGCCTGGAAATCATCATCGACAGAAAACACCAGATCCCCACCTCGACCATGGAGGCCTTGCGCCAGGAGCTGCTCAAGCAACTGGGTGAGCGCTTTCCCGATCTGCATGTGCGGGTGGCACCGGGTAGTGCCATGGCTCTGACGGTCAGTCGCGCCAGCAAGGAAGACAAGGAGCTGGCCGAAGCCATGGTGCAGGAGGTGTGGGAAAACGCCGATAGCTGGATACCGGAAGAAGAGGCTCTGGAGGCCTGAAGATAAGCTCTCAGCGGCAAACATCGTCGTGATCCACCAGGGCGCGAGGAGGAACCTCCAGTCGGGTGATGATCCCTGTATCGGCTTTGCCGAACCGCTCATCAAAACACGCAGCCTCGGGCTGCGTGTTGCGTTGATGGGGTAAGCGCATGACCATGAAGGCGAAAGGCGAAAGGCGAAAGGCGAAAGGCGAAAGGCGAAAGGTGAAAGGCGAAAGAGTAATGTTTCTGGCTGCGCTCAGAGTCCCGCCCAACGCTTGAGGCTGTCTACCTGCACCCGTTGGGTGGCCTGTGCGATGTCGCCATTGGCACGCAGTGCCTTGAGGGCGGTGGGGAGCGCCGCGCGTACCTCGTCCGCCGTCATGCCCGGTTGCAATGCCGGGTGGTAGGCAAGCCTGAGCAACACGTAGTCTAGCCCGGTCAGAAAGCTGTCGATGCTGCTGTCATTGAAGATGGAGGGGAACACCTTGTCCGAGTCGTTGGGCAGCCCCATCACCTGGCTCAGCTCTTCCACTACGCAATCCAGAAAACGGCCTTTTGCCCGGCTGTAATCCACCGGAATGATGATGGTGGCACGGGTGATCTCGTAGCGAGCGTTGGTGGCGAAATTGGCCAGGCAGATCCCCTCCTTGAGGGCGATGCGCACCGACTCGTCCTGGCGCATGGTGCGCGCAGCCCAGCTCGCCATCTGTTTGTGCCGGGTCATGATGAGGGTGAGATTGGGGTTGTCGCTGACAATCTCGATGGGGTGACCGGTGATCCTGCTCAGGTGACGGGTCTGTACCTTGACGACCTCGGCCTGCAGCGGCTTGTCGCCGAATTCGTTGACGAGCTTGAGACGCACGGGGCCCGGCCAGCGGGAGAAGTGCTCCTGTTGTTCATGGCCATACTCCCGTTTCATGGCGATTTCCATGAAGCTCTGGACAAGGTAGTCATCACGCTGCCAGCGTTCGGTGGCCGACAGCGGCAGTGAGAAGAGCCAGAGCATCAGCCCCGGGAGCAACCAGTGCCCATGGCGAACGGACTGGAGAGGTGTGTGCCATGGGCGCATCTTGCCTCCTTGCAAGGGGATCAGCGGGTGGTACGCTCGATATCACGCCAGGTGAGCCAGAGCCTGAGATCGAACTCCAGTTGATGATAGTCCGGTTCCATGTGCTGGCAGAGCTGGTAGAAAGCCTTGTTGTGATCCTTCTCCTTCAGGTGGGCCAGCTCGTGCACCACTATCATCTTGAGAAAGGCGGGATGGGCCTCCTTGAACAGGGCGGCGATGCGGATCTCGTTCTTGGCCTTGAGCTTGCTGCCTTGCACCCGGCTGACATAGGTGTGCAGTCCCAGGGCATCCTTGATCACGTTGATCTTGCCGTCGAAGATCACCTTGGAAAGTGGCGCCGAGCTTTTCAGGTAGCGGTTCTTCAGCTCCATGGTATAGGCGAGCAGCGCCTTGTCGCTCTGGACGAGGTGGGTTTGCGGGTAGCGCTTGGCCAGCATCTCGCCGAGTTTGCCCGCCGCAATCAACTGCTGTACCTGAGCCTTGAGTGGCTCCGGATAGCCCCCCAGATAAGTCAGCTCCGCCATGATTCTTCCCTCTGCCGCAAAAAAGAGCGCCATTGTAGTCAGGATGGGGCCCCTTGAACATGGTCGGCCCCCTCTTTATGACGACAACGAAAAGGGGCCATCACCAGGATGGCCCCTTCTGTGTGCCTGATTAGCGGCGCCGGTACAGGCCCGGGTCCGCCTCTTCATACTGACCTGCCAGATACTGGTAGAAGGCAAGGTGGGAGGGGGAGGTCGGAGTCTTGAGCTCCTGTGCCACCCGTTCCGGTTTGGCGATGATGAATTTGGGTTGTTGGCGCTGGATGTCAGCCAGCACCCGCTCGCGCACATCGTAAGGCGGGTTGACGTTGGCAAAAAACAGATAGGCGGAAGCCGGCTGGCGATCGGTCCAGAGGTAGTATTGCGGCTGGATGCCATCGACCCAGATCTTGTCGGTAGGCGCCGTCTCGGCGAGGATACGGTCAACCCTGACCTGGGCGGGGGGATTGAACGGCCTGCCCTTGAGATTGCCTTCCCAGGCGTTGTTGACCAGCAGTACCAGCATGGCCAGCGAGGCGAGCCAGGGGGTGGCGCTTCGCACGTCCCAGGCGCGCCAGAGCGGGACCAGAATGAGCACGGGCAAGGCCCACAGCAGGCTGTTGCCGAGCACCTCGCGCACACGCTCCAGAGACCACTCCTTGGTGCTCCAGCCGTAACCGAGCTGTTGGGCCAGCAGCCAGCTGGCGGTCAGCACCACCAGGGAGATGCAGAGCAGCCCCAGGCCATCGGATCGCTGCTCGCTTCTGTCCAGCAGGCAGGCGAGCGGCAGCAGGCCAAGCTGCAGATAGAGCACGTCATAGTGATCGAACACATGGCCGGAGACCGAGTTGGCGATCAGGGTGAACAGCACCCCCAGCAGGGTGGCGCACAGCGCCGGGAGATACCACTCCTGGCGGCGCCCGAGCATCAGGACGAGGAAGGCGGGCAGCAGCATGATGAGGCCGGTGCGCAGCAGACCGACGGCGCCCACCTCAGGAGAGAAGCCGTTGCCGTAGCTCCCTTCGAAGAAGATGCCGAAGGCGTAGTATTTGAACTCGGCCAACACGTCGTGGTGCTGGAAGTAGGCATAGAGCGGGCCGCCGACGAGGGCCAGTCCAAGCAGGCTGGAAAAGAGCAGGGCAAAGGCGCAGCGCCACTGCTCGCGCAGGCACCAGTGACAGAAGAGCACCAGATACCAGGCACCCCAGAAGGCGCCGTTGTTGGTGCGCATCCAGGCCACGATGGCGAAGGTGAGTGCGGCGACCAGGGCCGGTCCCCAGCTGAATCGCTTGTTCAGCAGCATGGTGATGAAAGCCCACTGGGCGATGAGGGCCAGATGGAATGTCCAGTCCTCTGTCATGTTGCCGTAGTAGTAGCGAGTGCTGTAGAGCGCCAGCAGGGCCAGCATGCTGCCAAGTCGCGCCCGCACCGAGAGCCCGAGCTGCGAAAAAGCCTGCCAGCTCGCCATGAGGCCCAGCCAGCAGAGCACCCACTCCAGCAGCCAGATCCCGAAGAAGCCACCAAGGCCATAGCCCAGTGCATCGAGGGCGAAGATCATGGGACCCTTGATGTCGATCATGTCCCGATAGAGTACGCCCCCCTCGCTCCACATCTTGCCCATCACCGCAAACAGGGAGGCATCAAATCCCGGGGCCATGCCGTGGAACAACGGATTGCGCAGACAGAACAGCAGAGCCATCAGGGCGGTGAGCAAGATGACCGACGGCCTGATCCCGGGATTGTGGCGGTGCGGGGTAAAACGGATGGCATGATTCATGGGTGACCTGTTCCTGCGGGAAAGACTGAAAAAGCGGGCTTATCTTGCCGAGCCGGGCTGCACGATGCAATGGAAGAAGTGTAGGCACCTGAAATAATTCGTAAAAGTATCGTTTTCACGCCTCTGGCTGCACTGGCAGGCCCCATCACAAGACAGGGCCGGCGCAGTCGGGCGTCACAGCCTGAGGTTGCATGGTAGGGGGCCTGCGCCTGGGAGCGGACCAGGATTACCCTATACGGGGGAAAGGCGGCACCGACCCGGGATGGGTCGGTGCCAGATTCACTGGCCGTGATACTCCACCAGGGCCGGCAGGGGGCTGAGCTCCGGCAGGTGGCGTGCCCAGCGCAGGAAGGCATCCGCCAGGGTGATACCGAGCTCCTGATTGTGCTGGGTCAGGGTACGGGCAAGGGCCGTGTAGCCCTCCTTGCCGGAGGCAGTATAGGCACTGGAGACCCCGCGATAGATGGCATCCGGCTCGACGTGCTGCCACTGACCTGGGCTGACTTCCCATTCCAGGCGAGTGATCCTCTCCCCTTTGGGTCTGTCGGCCTGATAGCAGAAGCGCACCCCGGCGGTATAGGGGAAGCTGCCGCTGCCATTGCCCGTCACACCATTGTTGGTGGCGTTGTCGATGGCCCCCTCCAGCGCTTCGGCCAGTTCATGGCCGTGCACCCGGTAGAGGGTGAGGGGAATGGCAAAGGGCAGCAGGCGTCCGGCAACGTCTGCTTCGGTCAGGGGGCCGGGCTCGAGGGAGCAGCGCACGCCCCCGGCATTGTGCAGGGCAAAGTCCACCTGACCCACCTGTTCGCGGGCACTGGCCAGCATGGCACTCGCTACCAGGGGGGCGACCTGGCTGCCGGCGGGCAGGCTGGCATCGGGCAGGCGCTGGTGATGGAGCGGATCGGCGAGCCGGGTCACCACGCGCCGGGTCATGGTTTCGAGCTCGGGGCGATAGCGTCTGGTCAGATGCTGCTCGAGCTCGGGGGCCGGTTCGCAGAAGTGCAGCCCTGCAGGAGGCGGGGAAGCAAAGGGCCAGGGATCCCAGGGTAACCACTCCAGCTGGCCGCGGCTTTGGCACACGCGTCCCTGCTCGTCGAAGGTGAGTTCGCACACCCCGAGACAGAGGGCGCTGTGGGCGGCGTGCAGGATGGCCACCCCGTTCACCATGAGGGGATAGTTGCCTTCGCTGTCGAGCCCGAGCGGCGCCAGATCCCCCAGCAGGCTGTGGGTGTGCCCGCCGACGATGAGGCTGAGCTCGGGGAAGCGGGTCGCCAGTCGCTTGTCCTGCGCCAGACCCAGGTGGCTGAGCAGGATAATGTGCTGGATGCCGGCGGCCTTGATCTCGCCGAGGGCGCGGCTCAAGGTCTCTTCGATACCGTGGAAACGGGTGTGGGGATCGGGGCTCGCGATGGCGGCCATCTGCGGCAGCGTGATGCCAAGCAGGGCGAAGGGCACGTCGTCGATGACGCGCTTGTGCCAGGGGCGGCTCGCGTCAAACAGCTGCGGCAG
>NZ_CAWMFQ010000166.1:11289-14216 GCF_963866995.1 Aeromonas sp. ZOR0002
AGCACCGGGAAATCGAGCTGGCGCAAAAACTCCACCAGCGGCCCGTTGCCCAGATCGAATTCGTGGTTGCCGATCACCATGGCATCCGGTCGCAAGAGGGCCAGCAGGTCCGCATTGGCCCGCCCTTTGAAGCGGTTGAAGTAAAGTGACCCCTGGAAGGTATCGCCGCCATGCAGCAGCAGGCAGGTCTGGCCGGCTGCCTCGGCCTGTTGGCGCAGGGCGGTGAGCCGGGTCAGGATGCGGCCATAGCCGCCGCACTGGGTGCGCCATTCGGACTCGCCATCGGGGGAGAAGCGCATGGGGGCGCCATCGAAATGGGAGTGGCAGTCGCTGAAGTGGGCAAGTTGAACCGTCATACTCAAGGCTCGGTCCTCCTTAGGAAAAAAGAGCACCGAGTCTACTGCATGGGGTGGGGGGGATACCAGCCCGGCGGCAGCCGGGCCGGTAAAGAGTCAGGCGGGAACCATGATCTGGGTGGCGAGGATCACCACCAGCAGGCCGACGGCCACCGGCAGCGAGGTACGTTTGACCACCTCGAACGGAGAGAGATTGCCCATCCCCGCACAGGCGACCACCACCCCGGAGACCGGCGAGATGGTGCGGCCGAGGTTGGATGCCTGCAGCATGGGGATCACCAGATAGGCCGGGTTGACGCCGAGGCTGGTGGCCAAATGGGGGATGAGCTCCACGAAGGCGTAGAAGGGGGCGTTGCCGGAACCCGTGGTGAAGGCCGCCAGGGTGGTGATGACCACCAGCACCAGCATGATGACGATGCCGCCGGTACCGAAGCTCTGGGCCAGATCCAGGAGGTTGGCGATGAAACCAAGCCCCATCAGACCCTGGGCAAAGACCCCGGCACCCACCAGCAGCATCACCACGCCGGCGAAGGCGTCGGCCATGTTGCGCCAGCACACCTGCAGCCCGTCCAGCAGCTCGCGGCCGTTGCGCTTGCGCACCAGCTCCAGCAGGGCGGCCAGCACCAGGCAGATGACGATGATGGTGACGATATCGAGCTTGGGCCCCAGTTTGCCGTCAAACAGCAGCACACCGATGATGGGGGTGAAGGGCAGGATGGCGTAGAAGCCGGGGGCGTCGGTGACGAGATCGCTCGGGGCGACCGCGGCGTTGTGCTCCCCGGCCTTCTGATCCAGATAACGCTGCCAGAAGAAGTGGGTCACCGCCATGGCGGCGATGGCCACCAGGGAAATGGGCAGGGTCAGCTTGAAGGCAAACTCGATGAGCTCCATGTTCGCGGCCTGGGCGGCCATCACCACGTCCCCCGAGGTGGGGGAGAGGATGATGGCGGCCGGCGAGGCGCACACCGCCGCTGCCGCGCCACGGGAGATCCCCATGTTGACCATCAGCGGGAAGAGGGTGGCCATCAGCAGAACCCCGAGGCCGGTTGCGGAGCTCACCGCCAGCGACATGGCGCAGGCGACCAGATAGGCGGCCACCAGCAGGATGTAGGGGGACTTGATGACACCGAGGGGCTTGCTCGCGAGCTTCACCAGTATGGTGTTGGCGCCGATGTGGCTCATGTAGCCAGCAAAGCCGCACAGCACCATGATGAGCATGCCGAGGCCACCCCCCCTGTCGACCAGCAGGAAGCGCACGTATTCGAAGATGTCGGTGGCCATGTGGCCGGTGGAGGGGACGCTCGCCGGCAGCACCGCCTTGCCCATCAGGGCGGTGATCGCCAGCAGCAGCAGGCCGCCGCTGAGCAGTACCCCGGTGGCGGAGTAGCCCTTGAAGATGTAGCGACCCACGGCCAGGGTGACCAGGGTGCCGATCAGGAGTTCTATCATAAAACCTTCCCAAGAGTTGAAGTGAGGGGGTGGCCTGCCAGGGCTCACCAGAGGGTTGCGCTGGACTATCCGGTATCGGCCAACAAAAACACTGCGGATATTACCCACTAAGGAGTATTTCACCATCCATTCGATGGCAGCTTGTGATCTCGACTGCAAATCCCCGCCTGAGCCGGGGTGATGACTCGCACGTTTGCAGCAACCGGGTGCCAAGAGCGGATGACAGGGGGCTGGATCAGGGGTAATCTCCCAATCGGGTTATTAATTCATTGATTATTAATTGAAATTAAGCCGGGACTCACAAGGAGCAAAGCCGCGGACAGATGGGACTCTTCAGCAAGACAGGGGTGACGGTGGCCCTCATTTATGCCGCCTCAATCGGTGCTGTACCTTACCACTATGCCGGTGTGAAGATCGCCCCCGATATCAAGGTCGACTTCCAGTTCTATCGGGTCTCCGGGGCCGATGTGGGGGCCGTGATGCGCCAGATCACCGCCTTGTCGCCCACCCAGGCGGACGGGCACATCGGCAAGGCCAGTTATCAGCTCTCCTGGCAGTTGCAGACGAAGGCGACGGCGGCGCGCTGCGAGCTGGAGCAGGCCAGCGTCCGTGCCCGCATCCAGGTCAGGGTGCCCAACTGGATGGACAAGGCCCGTGCGCCCGCGAAGGAGCGCCAGAAGTGGGACAAGCTGGTGGCCGCCATGTTTGACTACGAGAGCCGTCACAAGGACATCCTGCTGGAGAGCGTGAGCCAGCTTGGCACGCGCCTCGCCCAGTTGCCGGTGACCCGGGATTGCCCAACCCTGGAGCATCAGGGCTGGCAGGCAGGGCAGGCGGTGCTGGAGGCAACCCGGGCGCGGTTCGACACCCTGGCCAGCCAGACCGATCAGGGGCGCAAGCTGGGGGTCGTCTGGCCCAGGGCTGGCTGATAACACGTGTACAGGCCCATGGCCGCTAATGGGAAACATAAAAAAACGGGCTGATTGAGCCCGTTTTTTGTTGGTGCGCCAAATGGCGTGGAGGCGGGCAGCCCCGGCTCCTGGTGGCTAGTCGCGCAGTGGCTTGCCCCTGCGCAGCCTTCGCACCCAGTAGCGGGCGGGATGGAGCGCCTCCAGCAGATCG
>NZ_CAWMFQ010000167.1:0-6437 GCF_963866995.1 Aeromonas sp. ZOR0002
TCACCTCCCGAGGGGGAGCCGGAGTGGCCGCTGGCGCCGCCGGCTTGGCCGGTGCGTCATCTTTGTCCGACTCGCCGGCCCAGCGGGCAGACAAGGTGATGGGCTCGGGGGGCGTGACGGGGGCGGGGCGGCTGCCTTGCATCAGCCAGAGGAGGGCGAGATGCAGGGCAAGGGCGACGGCCAGGCAGGCAAGGTGAACCGGGCCAAATGCCGGCTTGTCGCGGCCAAAGGTCGGCCTCATTGCGCAGGCGTCCATCAGCCTGCCTTCTCGCTGGTCGTCATATTCGTACTCGAATGTCGATGGGATTGGCCCCGGAACCGGGCCTCGGCGCCCAGCATGCGCCATCGGATAGCCTGCAAACAAGAAACATTATCAATCGCGTTTTAATCAGGTGCGTCAGCGCCAGGGCCGCCCCGAGCCATGATTGGAGGCGAGAAAGGGAGCGCCTTCGGGGCAGACACGCCCAGGGACTGTCCATGTCAGGGGGGCGCCAGAGCGGGTCGCGCCGCTCTCTCCCTCGCTCAAGCAGAAATGAAAGCGCTATCAATCACATACAGCCCATGACGAGGTCGACAGTGGTCACATTTTGCGCGCATTGGCCATGAAATGGTCATGGGGGACTCTAGACTGGTCGGGCTCATCTGAAGGCGGGACGTTGCGGATGGGGGAATGCCGGGACACACCGGCATCACACACAAACAATGAAAATAAAGGACTATCAATGGCTAGATGGATACTCGCGGCCGGATTGTTGGGAACCCTGATCACGGCGCCGAGCACGGCGGCGGAGTGGTTCTTCCGGGGCACCGCGAATGGATGGGCGGCGACCGCCATGACGTCGACGGACGGCGTCAATTTTGATACCTGCCAGCGCTTCGTGAGCGGGGATGCCAGCGGCGGCCCGCGCTTCAAGATAGACAGGTACGGCAACTGGCAGCAGAGCTACCCGGCGGCCGACTACGGGGTCAATGCCAACACGGCGTACCAGATCCGCATCAACGCGAGCACCCAGGCGGTGAGCGCGACGGCGGTGGCCAGTTGCGAGGCCTCGGGGTTTGCCAGCACCTTGCCGCAGCTCAACGTGCGCGGCACCTTCAACGGCTGGGCCAGCCTCCCCATGACCCTGGTAGGGGATCACCTGTGGCAGGTGGAAGCCTACCTGGATGGCAAGGCGAGCCAGCGCCTCAAGTTTGATCAGGCTGGCGACTGGGCCGTCAACTTTGGCGACAGCAACGGCGACGGCGTGCTGGAGAAAAGTGGCGGCGACATCTTCTGGAGCGCCGTGGGCACGGTGCGCATCCAGGTCAACGATCAGACCCTGGCCTACAGCATCACCCCCCTCGGGGATGACAACCAGCCGCCGCTCGCGGTCATTACCCCGGGGGGGACGGTGAACGTGACCCAGGGGGCGTCGCTCACCTTGAGCGGCAGCGACTCCACGGATCCCGACGGCCAGATCGCGAGCTATCTGTGGAGCAGCGGCGAGACCACGGAGAGCATCGTCGTCAACACCACCCAGACCGGCACCTTCACCTATGGCCTCACGGTCACCGACGATCAGGGCGCCAAGGGCAGCAGCAGCGTGAGCGTGGTGGTCGGGGCAGGACAGAGCAGCGATAGCTGGTACTTCCGGGGCACGGCCAACAACTGGGGGCTCACCCCCATGACCAGCGAGGATGGCACCACCTTCTGCACCGAGCAGGCCTTTGGCAGCAACAACCCCCGCTTCAAGATTGACCACAAGGGGGACTGGACCGAGGCGTATCCGGCCCAGGATTATCTGGTCAGCGCCAACACAAGCTATCGCATCTGCTTTGACAGCCTGCGCAAGGCCATCGAGGTGGAGACGCTGGCCGGGGCCGATCTGCAGGCCCCCACGGTGACGGCCACCCCGTCCCCGGGGAATTATGTGGACAGCCAGTCCATCACCCTGGGAGTGAGCGACGATCAGGACAGCGCACCCGCCGTGCATTTCACGACGGACGGCAGCCAGCCCACCACGGCATCGGCCCGCTATGCAGGTCAGCCCCTGGTAGCGAGTGACAAGGGGAGTGGCACCGATCTGGTGATCCGCACCCTTGCCATCGACGCCAGCGGCAATCAGCGCGAGCAGCGCTTCGAGTACCGTATTGGCGAGCAGGGGGTGGCGAGCGGCGATTTTCGTGCCGAGAGCATCTACTTCCTGCTGACTGCCCGCTTCTATGATGGCGATGCCAGCAACAACTACTACAACCGGGATCGCTACAAGGCGGGGGATCCCCAGTGGCGTGGCGACTTCAAGGGGTTGATCGCCAAGCTCGACTACATCAAGGATCTCGGCTTCACCGCCATCTGGGTGACGCCGCCGGTGGAGAACCGCTCCGGCCTCGACTACCACGGCTACCATGCCTACGACTTCTACCGGGTCGATCCCCGTCTGGAGTCGCCGGGGGCGGGTTACCGGGAGTTCATCCAGGCGGCTCACGCCAAGGGGCTCAAGGTGATCCAGGATGTGGTGCTCAACCACTCGAGCCAGTACGGCCTGCGCGGCAAGACCTGGATCGATCGCCTGCCCGTCAAATACTACGTACCGGCGGGGTCGAGCCAGGGACTCATCAACAATGGCCCCTATCAGGGCAATCTCGGGGACTACGCCAGCGCCAACCGCTGTGACGACGACAACCCGGCGGCGCCCGACTGGTACAAGGCCCGCTGCCAGTCCGATCCGGCGGGCACCCAGCCCCTGGTAGACCCCAAGACCGGCGCCACCGTGCCGAGCGCAGGCTACAACCCCAACCGCTTCTTCGGCATCGACGCCCAGACCCTGGATCCCGCCTGGTATCACCTGGACGGTTTCATGTCCGGCGGTGACTGGGAGAGCCCGCTCGCCCTGCAGCGCAAGCACATGGCGGGGGACTGCATCGATCTCGCCACCGGCAACCAGAACGTCAAGGACTACCTCAACGGCGCCATTCGTCAGTACCTCGACATGGGGGTGGATGCGATTCGCATCGATACCTTGAAACACATCGAGCGGGACGAACTGCTGACCTATGTCCATGACTGGCAGGCCCACAAGCCGGGGCTGTTCGTCTTTGGCGAAAACCTGGTCAAGGGCACCGGATGGGGCTCTGAGCTGGCCAACGACAATGCCTCGGCGGTGATCCGCCCCTGGTGGTATACCCGCACCACGCCGAACCCGGCCAATCCCCGTGCAGGGGGCGATTCCGGCCTCTCGGTGCTGGACTTCTCGCTGTTCTCCACCTTCCGTGACAACGTCACCCGGGGGAACTTTGGCGGGGTAGGGGGGATTTTCGCCATGGACTGGGTCTATGGGGATGCCACCAAGCTCATCACCTTCTTCCAGAACCACGACGTGGGGCCGGACAATGACTTCAAGTACCGCTACGGCGGGGAAGAGGGCAATGCGGCCATGACCTACAACCTGCTCTGGACGGCGCGGGGGATCCCGACCCTCTACTACGGGGAGGAGGTGATGTTCCAGGCGGGCAAGCCCCAGGACATCGACGGGGCCACCATGACGGTGGATCAGACCGGTCGTGCCTACTACGGAGATGTGCTGGACAACCCCGCCACCCCGAGCCACCCGCTCTATCAGCACATCAAGCGCCTGAACCAGATCCGCAAGGCGGTGCCCGCCCTGCAAAAAGCGCCCATGAGCCAGGTGAACGAGTGGGGGAGCGGCATCAGCTTCGTGCGTGATCTGAGCGCCCAAGGGAGCTACGCCGCCGTGGGCCTTGCGGCCAACTCGGCCCAGCAGATAAACCTGAGTGGCCTGAAGAACGGCACCTACACGGACGCGGTAACCGGTGCGAGCCAGAGCGTCAGCAACGGCAGCCTGAGCTTTGCGGTGCCCGCCTATTCGGCGCGGGTCTGGGTACTGAACGGCCCGGGCAAGGTCGGTGCTGACGGCAAATACCTCAAGTAAGGAAGCCCTGTCACAGGGAGCAGCGAGTCGGCCTTCGGGCCGACTTTTTTATTCTGCCTTCTGCCTATGCCTGAATGGATGCCCCATCCTGATGGGACTCTGGCTGCGGAGGGGCTGGTGAATGGGCAGACCTGTGGACTCGCGACCAGCACGCTCATGGGCAGGGGGCTAGAGGGAAGGGGAGTGGTGCATCCGCCGCCCGAGTCACTCCATGCTCTGCATATTGCAGTGCTCGTGGCAGTGAGCAAAGCGGTGCCCATGTCGCCTTTGCACCGCGGTGCAAGGCAAACCGTGCCACTCAGCCGCTCCATATTGGTGCAATTGCACTTTATTGGTGCGCTCCATCCACATCCGCCCCTGGAGCCCGCCCCGAAGAAACACGCCGTTTGGCCCCCGGATTTCCCCCATGACAAGCATCATCCATGCTGAAAAGCGGCATCGTATCGACATGATCTGCCGAAAAACCGGGCTGTGAAGGGGATACCACGAGGCCTTTCTCGGTGACTCGGGTAAACATGCTGCGCCACTGTGATGGCCGATCACGGAAGTGGTGAATTCTACCTTCATATTGCGCATTTATCGGAATTTAAATCCGATTATTTATGTTATCGCGGACTCTTGTTTTGATTGGCGCTCTTTTTGCTGTGCCTTGTCATCCCCACGATGGCGACATAAGGGGGCGGGGGACGCAAGATTGGGGGTGGGGACGGCAAGGTGAACGGGCCGCCGCCATCAGCCCCAATGCGGCTTGGTTGTCGGGCAACGGATGCCACCATCACATCGGATCTAAGGAGTCATATGGAAGGTGAAATGACCATGCAGCCAGCGGCTGCGGGCAGGGGGCTGGCCCATACCCTCAAGGACGATATCTACGGCATGGTGCTCGGGGTCATGTTTATCGCCGTGGGGCTCAATCTGCTCAAGTGTTCCGGCATGATCACCGGTGGCATCGCGGGCATCGCCCTGCTGATCGCCCATGTCAGCACCCTGCCCATCGGCGTGCTCTTCTTCCTGGTGAACCTGCCCTTCATGGTGTTCTGCTACGTCACCATGGGGCGCGCCTTCACCCTCAAGACGCTGATCGTCAACGTCGCCCTCTCGGCGGCCACCCAGGCGGTGCCACTGCTGCTGACGGTGAGCTATGTCCATCCCCTGTTTGCCGCCCTGGTGGGGGGAACCTTCCTCGGCATGGGGGTCTTGTCTCTGGCGCGCCACAATGCCTCCGTGGGGGGCACCGGCGTGGTGACGCTCTGGTTGCAACGGCGCACCGGCATCAATGCGGGAAAGAGCCAGATGGTGCTGGATGTGCTGGTGTTTGCGCTCTCTCTGCTCACCTTGCCGCTTCCCCTGCTGCTCTGGTCAACCCTGAGTGCGCTGGCCATGAACGCCATGCTGATGAACTGGCACAAGCCGGGCCGCTATCAGGGGAACTGACCGCCGGTCTAGCTGACGGCTGCGAGGGAAAAAAGGCCGTTCCGGGAGACTGGCAGCAGAAAGGGGCTCAACGGCAAAAAAGATCATCTTGTCGGGAAAAACGGCATGGTTACGGCTGAATTTATTGGTTTTTTGCCCTGTTGGTGGCGTTAAATCGGGCTACGCCATAAAAAATTCAAAAAACTTCTTTACCACTGCCCAATGCATGAGTAAAATTTGTCGGCAATATTTTACACCCCCACTCCTCAACGGTGAGATATTGCCATGCTCAGGATTGCCAAAGAAGCGCTGACCTTCGACGATGTACTGTTGGTTCCAGCCCACTCCACTGTTCTCCCCAATACCGCCGACCTGCGTACCAAGCTCACGTCTGCGATCACGCTGAATATCCCGATGATCTCCGCTGCCATGGACACAGTGACCGAAGCCCGTCTGGCTATCGCACTGGCCCAGGAAGGCGGCATCGGCTTCATTCACAAGAACATGTCCATCGAGCAGCAGGCTGCCGAAGTGCGCAAGGTCAAGAAGTACGAGAGCGGCGTGGTCAGCGACCCCGTTACCGTGCGCCCTGACATGACCATCGCCCAGATCAAGGAGCTGAGCCACAAGAACGGTTTCGCCGGTTACCCCGTGGTGACTGACGGCAACCAGCTGGTGGGCATCATCACCGGCCGTGACGTGCGCTTCGTCATCGATCTCTCCCAGACCGTCGAACAGATCATGACCCAGAAAGATCGTCTGGTGACCGTGCGTGAAGGGGCCCCTCGTGAAGAGGTGGTGGCCCTGATGCAAAAGCACCGCATCGAGAAGGTGCTGGTGGTCAACGGCGACTTCAAGCTCAAGGGCATGATCACCGTGAAGGACTTCCAGAAAGCCGAGCGCAAGCCCAACGCCTGCAAAGACGAGCGCGGCCGTCTGCGGGTCGGTGCCGCCGTCGGTGCCGGTGCCGGCAACGAAGAGCGCGTCGCCGCCCTGGTGGAAGCCGGTGTGGACGTGCTGCTGATTGACTCCTCCCACGGCCACTCCCAGGGCGTGCTGGATCGCATCAAGGCGACCCGTGAAGCCTATACTGTG
>NZ_CAWMFQ010000168.1:0-13239 GCF_963866995.1 Aeromonas sp. ZOR0002
GATCATGGCTCAATGCCTGGCATGGCATCGGGGGCAATGCCAACGATGGATCATAGCTCCATGGCTGGTATGGATCATGGTTCTATGGCTGGTATGAGTAATGCTACACCGCCAAGCAAGGTTAGGCATGCCAGTACAGAGTTTGGGCCCAGTGTTGATGCGAGGGTAGATACACCAAGACGCAATCTGAATGACCCTGGTGTAGGGCTACGTAATAATGGGAGAAGAGTGCTTACGTTAGCAGACCTGAAAACTAAAGGTGGGCCCATAGATCCAAGACCAGCAGAACGCGAAATTGAACTTCATTTGACTGGAAATATGGAACGCTATACATGGTCGTTTGATGGCGTTGAGTTCGGTAAATCAACACCAATTCATTTTAATTATGGAGAAAGAGTTAGAATTACTCTCCACAATGACACCATGATGACCCATCCCATGCATTTACATGGTATGTGGAGTGAACTTGAGAATGAAGATGGCTCCTTTTTGGCAAGAAAGCACACAATACCTGTGCAGCCAGCACAACGAATTAGTTTTCTTGTGACCGCTGATGCCATTGGCCGTTGGGCTTGGCACTGTCATATTATGTTCCATATGGATGCTGGAATGTTCCGTGAAGTAGTGGTTTCTTGAGGAAATAAATAATGCTAATTCAAAGTATAGTAAAAAATGGAATATGGTTGATCAGCCTTGGGTTATTTGCTTCTCTTTCTTTTTCTGAGGAGTCAAAAGATGCTGTTAGCGGCTATCACCCTGATTTAACCGCATCTGAGGATAGCGAACAAAGAAGCCCTGATGAATATTCTGATGGACTCACACTTAGTTCAGGCCCAAGCCTTTTTGAAGGCAGAGAGCAGCTTTCCTTAGCAGATGAACATACCTTTTCTTCTCTGTTAATTGACAGGCTTGAATATTCAAATGGACGAGAGGAAAATTATGCTTCCTACAAAGCCCTTGCTTGGGTAGGGAAAGACTATCAAAAAATATGGTTTAAATCTGAAGGTGAATATAAAAATTCATTACAGGATACAGAAAACCAAGTTCTTTATGGGTATGCTACATCTGCATACTGGGACATCCTTTTTGGAGCAAGATATGATACATATCAATCTAGAAGCGATAAAGGATGGCTTGCCCTTGGCCTACAAGGATTAGCGCCATATTGGTTTGAGGTTGACTCCTCTTTATTTGTAGATCAGCATGGTCTAATGCTTTTAAGCCTAGAGGCGGAATATGACCTCTTACTTACTCAGAAATTGATACTACAGCCCCAAGCTGCAATGAATATTTACAGTAAAGATAATGATGATATGTCTGTTGGGCGAGGTATCTCAGACATCAGCACTGGCTTGCGGTTACGTTATGAAATAAGTAGGCAGTTTGCTCCTTACATAGGCGTTGAATGGAAAACTCTCGCTGGCAATACATACGATCTAGCAAAAGATCATGGGGAGAGTACATCTGATACGAGATTTATTGCAGGTGCCAGATTCTGGTTCTGATTACATAAGGAAGGTAATGTATGAAATTCAAAATGATTACTGCTGCTGTGATAGTAATTTCTACGGGTGTGATGGCTTCTGAGCAAGGTCATGACATGAACTCAATGAAGAATGGCATGAACCATGACATGAGTTCAATGAAGGGGAATCCAGCTTCTATGGGGCATGACATGGGGAGTATGGCTGGTTCCCCTGGTGTTGCCAAAGATGTGTCTAGAACCATTGACGTATCTATGGATGACACCATGCGGTTTACACCGAAAACGATATCGGTCAAACAAGGTGAAACAATCCGATTCTTTATAAAGAATAATGGAAAACTACCACATGAGTTTGTTCTCGGAACAACCTCAGAACTCAAAGAGCATGCAGGAATGATGCAACAGATGCAAGGTATGCAGATGCAACACAATATGCCAAATATGATTTCTCTTGCACCAAACAAGAAAAGTGCTGTGTTATGGAAATTTGATAAGTCAGGTACAGTATCATTCGCCTGTCTTGTACCTGGTCATATGGAAGCTGGTATGATTGGAGAGGTTGTCGTTAAATAAGAGGCTATCTGAGCCTATATGAAAATCAAAGAGGGGCCTGTTCAGGCCCCTCTTTGATTTTCATAATTCAGTTCTAAACTTTACGGATAATGATAAAAATTAACATAATCAACTGCTTTTTATAAGAAGCAGGAAGAACATACATTGAAGTTAATAAATAGAGCTACTGTGAGAAAAAATGGCCCTGCTCCCTATTTTTCAGAAGGAGGTGACACGCTTTGGTGCCATGGTAACCATCAACACTAACCTGCTCTATCTTGCGCCGCAAGTGATTGAGCAAGGTCGGTACAACCGTCTCCAGGCGGGCCTCAGCTGATAGGTGGCCACATCAACAATTGAATGAAACCTGCGCCAAAACCGCTACTTCTCCTCGCTGTAGTTATACGCTTTCATTCGCATTCGCTATGGATTTAGAGTCGAATTGCATCAATCACCTGATACACCAGCGGTCGGCTACTCGTAGTTTATATCCTCCATATTAGCTTGTTTGTTAATAGAACTGTAGCCTGGTTACTGGAGTGGGGCAGCCAGTGAACAGCAAGTTGATGAAGCTATCCAGGGCTTGCAGGAGCAGCCTGAATATGGGCTTGAATATTAACGCAGAATACCAGCCATGATGGATGCCGCCTGAAGACGTGTTCATTCCTTCAGATGGTCAGGAAAACTATGTTGAGCCAACGCCAGGTTGTATTGTTTCCAGTTGCTGATCTTGTAAATGGACTTACCTATCTGGTGCTCTCGGAGGCTGCTCTACTGGATCAGATCGTCAAGGTCGCAGATAGTTCCTTAATTTGAGCAACAAGGCTGGAACAAGGCGGTACGAAAGGAAAGACTAAAGATGCTCTTGAGTATTAGGAAAGTGTACATGGTTTGGTCGGTATACTGTTGGCCGCGTCTTGGCTTAGGTGACACTTATATTCATGGCATCGACTCAGAAAGTGAGCTAGCCACGATAAATAATAAATTTGTTGTAGTACAACCTATTTATTATAGGATAGTCTGACTTGCCTCATAATGCTGACCTGAGAGATGGTTTGCTGATCAGGTCATGATTATTGTAATAATTCATCTTCTAATCGACTCTATTTTGGCAATAATGCTCTCTAATAATTATATCGTCGTCCTACGTTAAGTGGCTAAAAGCTATATAGCTGGGAATAGTAAATAAAATGAAATGTAGTCACCACTTAATTTATTCCAAGCCTTTCCTCCATTAACTTCGGTTATCGATTTAACAATCGATAGACCCAACCCGACACTATCGTTATTGCTAGATCTTGATAAATCTGCCCTATAAAATCGATCAAACATTCTCAAGGATTCATCGTAAGATATATCTTTGCATTTGTTCTTTATTTCAATGATAGAATTATTTCCTTCATCGTTTGATATTGAGATGCTAATGGCAGAGTTGCTCTCTGAGTATTTTATTGCGTTAGATATCAGATTGGATATCGAACGACGAAACATTATTTTGTCAGCAAATATAAGCCTATGAGTATTTGTAACGTTAAACGTAAGACTTTTTTCTTCTGCCAAGTACATAAAGAAATCCAAAATAGAAGAAAGTTCATTCTCTGAGTCTAAAAATTCTTTATTTGCAGAAATCAAACCTTTGTCTGACCTGGCAATCCACAGCATATCGCTAACCATCTTTGCCAAACGCTCAAGCTCTTCCAGAATTGAATATAGGAACTCTTTATATTCGGAGATGCTCCTGTCTTGATTTAACCCAACTTGAGCCTGCATGATTATATTGGTTAATGGGGTTCTTAGTTCATGCGCTACATCATCTGAAAAATCAGATAACTTAACGAAACTATTGTTTAGTTTAGATAGCATGGTATTGAATGAGTCAACCAACTCCCTTAACTCTCTCGGATATTGGTTGGGTTCTAATGTTGAGCTCAACTGTTCAGCCTGAATAGTCGACATATGTTTGCTTAATATATAAATAGGTTTGTGGCCTTGCCTTATACCCAAGTATGTAGACAATATTATGATCGCCCAAACACCAAAGACTATGATTAATAGCTGCATCCTAAAGTCAGACAAAAAATGAGAGTGAACACTTGAGTCTAAATAGAACACGACTGAATAGGAGTTATCATTTTTTTTAAAATTAATGTTTTTACTGAGATATTTATGTGGAGCGGAAGTGTCAGTTTCAGATACATGAATTAGTGTATTGCTGAACTTTCTCAAATTAAAGCTGTCTCGTTCACTCCTATATATATTTTTACCATCTTTTAATATCTCGATATAAAAATTAGAGTCAGGATTGATTGTATCCCAATTGATAATTCTTTGAACTGCATCTATGCGCTTTGAAAACTGCTCGATAATAATCGTTTTGTTATCTATCGTTTCATTATCAAGGTCTAAGAAATGATTTTTGATAGATGTCTCTACCAAAAATAACAAGGAAATCATACTGATCGTTATGGCGACAGAAACAAAAAGCATAGCACGTATAGTTATAGGCATGTTACTCTTCATCGCCAGCACCTTCTAATTTATATCCCATTCCTCGAATAGTATGAATTAATTTTATTTGATAATCATCATCAACCTTGGCTCTTAATCTTCTGATTGCAACATCTATTACATTTGTATCGCTGTCAAAATTCATATCCCATACCAAAGAGGCAATTAATGAGCGAGGTAATACTTCACCATGCCGCCGAGCTAATAACTCAAGTAATAGATATTCTTTAGGGGTGAGATGTAGTTTTTTACCCGACCGCTTAACTGTTCTTGATTTGATGTTTATAATCAAATCTGAAATTGATATAACCTCTTCAATATGATTGTCTTTGGATCGCCTAAGAAGGTTTTTTATTCTGGCTAGTAGTTCAGTGAATGCAAATGGTTTTGAAAGATAATCATCAGCTCCAGACTCTAGCCCCTTTACTCTATCTCCGACACCATCTTTTGCCGTCAGGAACATGACAGGTACTTGAATGTTTATATTTCTAATTTCCTCAAGAAGCTGCCATCCGTTAATCCCAGGTAACATAATATCTAGTATTATTAAGTCAAATTCATGGCTAAGTATATAAAAGCGACCATCAATTCCATTTGTGGCGAGAGTAACAATGTAGCCTGACTCAGTGAGTCCTTTCTTTAAATACTCACCTATCTTTGGCTCATCTTCAACAACTAAAATATTCATTATGTTCTCCAATATGCAGTATTAAGATAGTCAGTAGTCTATGCTACTACATACACTAAAAAATAAAAAAAATCCAGCTGCATCAAGAGTTTCAATGAAGGTTATATCGAAATTATAAAATCTAGAATGATTATTTTTAATGTTTAAAAAACGGCCAGCATAAGCTGGCCGTTTTTTACATGTGGAAGATCTTAACGGTTACTACCGCTTCCCATACCATGCGGGAGAGAGACGTTATGAATGGTTCCTTTATAGTCCACGATAACTTCTGTAATATTTTTATCAGAAGGAAGTGTTAACTGCTTGGTCTTACCAGGGAGAGCCTTCACAACGCCCAGTTTCGTGCCATCGGGGGTGGATACGTCCACGGAGTCAGTAGGCAATGCAGATATTTTCCATTCTACATAGACTACTCCATGCCCTGCTCTAAGATCGAAAGGCATTGGGGCATTAGCGAAAGCCGCTGAACTACTAATCAACATGGTGAGCGCAGCTAAGATGGTCTTGATTTTCATTCGATTACCTCATTTCGTTGTTATTGCACGGTTATCGCTAATCACTATATACAATCAACATTACATGCTGCTGTCAGCAAGATTACATTACCGTAAGGATATAGATCTTTAAGAGGGCAAGTATGTATGATTCACCCTATTGGGGTATGAGAGATGATTTTACACCACCTGGTTTTCCATATTTTGAATATATCTTAAGGGGCATGGCATGATGAAATTTATTGCAATGTTGTTAGTTTTTGTCGCAGGAGGCGGTAGTGTCTACCTGCTCACAAATTTTAAAGATGTACATACATTAAAGGAAAAACAACCTCTTTATTGGGTAAACCCGATGGATCCAGCTGATAAGAGACCTTCTCCAGCCAAGGACACAATGGGAATGGATTTCATTCCTGTTTATGAAGAGAAAGCTCAAGGTCAAGGGTCAGCTGGCACAGTTACAATATCACCGGAAATACAGCAGAATCTTGGTGTTCGTCTCGATCAAGTCAAACGAGCTCCTACTTATCAGGAAATTGATACTGTTGGATATGTTGGATATGATGAAGACCGTCTTGAAGCTATCAACTCACGTATGGCTGGCTGGGTACGAACCCTTGCAATTAAAAGTGAGGGGCAAAGGGTTACCAAAGGTAGTTTTATTTACGCATTATATGCCCCTGATTTAGTAAATGCGCAGCATGAATACTTGTTGGCCATGAATAGCAGTAACCCTTTGTTGATTCGAGCCGCAGAAGGGAAACTCAAGGCGCTACAAATTCCAAGTGATCAAATATCTATTTTAAAGCGAACTAGGAAAGTGCGTGAAACAATTAATTTCTATGCACCTAGTGATGGATATATTTCTGAGCTAAAAATTCGAGAGGGACAGTACGTAGAACCAGCTGAGGCGCTATTTAATATCAGCACATTACAACAAGTTTGGGTCAGTGCAGAAATTTTTGAGCGCCAAGCTACCGTATTGAAATTGGGAGATCCAGTTACCATGACTCTTGATTATGCGCCAAGCAGAACTTGGGTCGGTAAAGTTGATTATTTATATCCCACCCTAGACGCATCAACTAGAACGCTTAAGGTCAGGCTACGCTTTGATAATCCAGACGAGTTCCTTAAGCCGAATATGTTTGCTCAGATCAACATAAAAGCCGGTGGAACCGAGTCTAATCTTGTGGTGCCTAGTGAGGCTATTATTAGAACAGGAACGCAGAATCGAGTAGTGCTGTCATTAGGTGATGGGCGCTTCAAATCTGTTGAAGTCACTCTCGGTTCTCAGTTTAGGGAACATATCGTTGTTACATCTGGAGTTGAAGAAGGTGATGAGATAGTAAGGTCTGCTCAGTTTTTATTAGACTCTGAGTCAAGTATCAGTTCCGACTTCCAGCGCATGACTGCATTTCGTCCTGCTCAAGTCTGGGTCAATGCTGACATCGTTGATATTGGTCAGAATAGGCAGATCACAATTGCACACCAACAAGTACCAGAATGGCAATGGCCAGCAATGCGTATGAGCTTTGAACTTGATAAGAGTATTGCTCCTTCAAGTTTAAAGATGGGTCACTCCGTGAGTGTTTTGCTAAGGCAGGATGGGGAACGATACATTATAACTGGTATCAAGGAGCCGATTGCTAAAACAAATATTAAAAATTCAGATTCAAATAGTAGCAACGGGAAAGGTAAGGCTCCATCTGCTCCACAATTGGACCATTCCAAGCATGATATGGCCGAAATGGATGAGATAGGAGGTCAGAAATGATCACATCAATAATTCGATGGTCTATTGGCAATCGATTCCTTGTTCTTTTGTTAAGTGTGTTGCTCACTGCATGGGGAATATGGTCAGTCAAGCAAACTCCTGTTGATGCGCTGCCTGATTTGTCGGATGTTCAAGTTATTATCAAAACAAGTTATCCTGGGCAAGCACCACAAGTAGTTGAAGACCAAGTAACTTACCCATTAACCACCGCCATGCTTGCTGTTCCTGGTGCAACTACCGTCCGTGGTTATTCTTTCTTTGGTGATTCTTTCGTTTATGTTCTATTCGATGACAATACGGATTTGTATTGGGCGCGGGCGCGAGTTTTAGAATACTTGAGCCAAGTTGCTCCTAATTTACCATCTTCTGCGAGGCCCCAGCTTGGGCCTGATGCAACTGGTGTTGGTTGGGTCTATCAGTATGCACTGATCGATAGAACAGGTAAGCATGACTTAAGTGAATTAACCTCACTGCAAAACTGGTTTTTAAAGTATGAATTACAGACTGTAGAGGGGGTTTCTGAAGTCGCTACGGTTGGAGGAATGGTTCGTCAGTATCAGGTTCGTGTAGACCCCAATAAGCTGCGTGCATATGGTGTACCTTTGTCTTTAATTCAGACAGCAATAGAACAAGGTAACCAGGAAACAGGTGCTTCAGTTATCGAGATGGCCGAAGCTGAGTATATGGTTCGCTCCAATGGGTATTTGAAAAATGTCTCTGATCTAAAAAACATTCCATTAGGAACAAATGTACGTGGTGCTCCACTATTGCTAGGTGATGTAGCGGATGTGGTAACTGGCCCTCAAGTACGTCGAGGCATCGCAGAGCTCAATGGTGAAGGTGAAGTCGTTGGGGGCATTATCGTCATGCGTTATGGCGAAAATGCACAACACACTATTGATGGAGTTAAGACTCGTCTTGATGAATTAAAAAGTAGTCTACCAGATGGGGTTGAGATAATAACTGTATATGACCGCTCAGATCTAATCCAAAGAGCAATCGACAACCTTTCAGGGAAGTTACTGGAAGAGTTTATTGTTGTTGTATTAGTTTGTTTAGCATTTTTATTCCACCTACGGTCATCGTTAGTAGTGATTATCACCCTACCAATCGCAATTCTAGTTGCATTTATAATAATGAATATACAGGGTGTCAACGCCAACATAATGTCTTTGGGAGGGATAGCCATCGCAATTGGAGCAATGGTTGATGGTGCAATTGTAATGATTGAAAATGTCCATAAGCATATGGAACAGACACCCCTAACTAATGAAAACAGATGGAAGGTAATTGGAGAGGCCAGTGCAGAAGTCGGCCCTGCTATATTTTTCTCTCTATTAATTATTACCATGAGCTTTTTACCAGTATTTGCTCTTGAAGCACAAGAAGGGCGGATGTTTGCTCCGCTCGCATATACTAAGACTTATGCTATGGCCGCAGCTGCTGCACTTGCAATAACGTTAGTCCCTGTTGTAATGGGGTACTTTATTCGTGGTAAGGTACTTGCTGAACAAGCGAACCCAATTAATAGATGGCTAAGTCAGGGTTATATACCTTTGCTGAAATGCGTCTTAGCATGGCCGAAGGTGACTCTTACTTTAGCATTTATCGTGACCGTTGTTGGTTTCTTGCCTTTAAAATATTTAGGGTCTGAGTTTATTCCTCCACTTGATGAGGGGGATCTGATGTATATGCCGACAACGGCAACAAATATCTCGGTAGGGAAAACGCGAGAGATATTACAACAAACAGATAAGCTGATTAGAACTGTCCCTGAGGTAAAGAATGTATTCGGTAAGGCTGGCCGTGCGGATAGTGCAACAGATCCAGCTGATCTTGTTATGATGGAAACCACTATTCAGCTGAAGCCTCAATCAGAGTGGCGTCCTGGGATGACACCAGAGAAATTACGGGAAGAGCTAGACTCATTAATTCAATTTCCTGGTTTGACAAATGCGTGGGTCCCCCCAATCAAGACTCGAACAGATATGCTCGCAACAGGAATTAAAACACCTGTTGGGATCAAGATTGCTGGTCCAGATCTTAAAGTGATACAAAAAATAGGACAGCAACTTGAGAAAATTGTTGGCAGTGTAGAGGGGGCATCATCCGTGTATGCTGAGCGTGTCGCCGGTGGTCGTTATGTCAAAGTTGATATCGATAGACTGAAGGCTGCCCGATATGGACTCAATATTGCGGATGTTCAAGCAGTACTAGCAACGGCTGTGGGCGGCATGGATGTTGGACAGACGATAGAGGGGCGAGAGCGATATCCAATCAATATACGCTATCCACAAAGCTATCGCGACTCAGTCGCTAGTCTAGAGTTGCTTCCTTTGATCACTCCCAAAGGTGAACGAATTGCTCTAGCTGATGTTGCTCGAATTTATATTAGCGATGAAGCCCCAATGTTGCGAAGTGAAAATGCTAGGTTAAATGGTTGGGTATATGTTGATATTAGTAATAGAGATATTGGATCATTTGTCGCGGATGCAAAAAAAATGGTCGGAGAACAATTAGTTCTTCCTGCTGGGTACTCTATTACTTGGTCTGGTCAATACGAATATATGGAACGAGCTAAAGCTCGCCTTACCTATGTAGTCCCATTAACCGTTGCCATCATAGTTCTATTGCTTTACTTGGCGTTTCGGCGTGTTCAAGAAGTGCTTCTTATTCTTACGACCTTGCCTCTTGCTGTAGTTGGTGGCATTTGGTACGTGTGGCTAGCTGGATTTAATATGTCAGTGGCCGTTGGAGTTGGATTCATAGCACTTGCAGGTGTCGCTGTAGAAACAGGTGTATTGATGTTGATCTATCTCAACCATGCTTGGGATGATCTCGTTAAGAACGATAAACTTGATAATGCAGGATTACATGGTGCCGTTATCCATGGAGCTGCAATGCGACTACGTCCTAAAATGATGACAGTGGTAACGATAATTGCTGGCCTATTACCTATCATGTGGAGTCATGGGACTGGCTCTGAGGTTATGCAACGAATAGCCGCGCCAATGATTGGTGGGATGGTAAGCGCACTCGTTTTAACTCTCTTAGTTCTACCTGCGGCATTTTACTTATGGCGTAGACGTACTCTGAAGAGCATCACTAATACTACAGGTGTTGATATGCCTGAATAACGGTTGGTGCACAGGCGGATGCATTATATGAATATGCATCCGCTACTTTCGTTTTCTTTATTTACAATCTGTTGGTATCTATCATGATGAACAAAATGTTTTTACCTATACTCGCTCTTCTTAGTAGTTACACGCATGCGGAGGGCTTGCTAGATATTTATAACTTGGCGAAGCAAAAGGATCCGCAACTTCTTGAGTCAAAGGCAATGCGTGACCAATCATTCGAAAAAATCAATGAAGAGCAAGCATCATTTCTACCAAAGATAAATCTTGGTCTTAGTGCTAACTATGTTGACGATAATCTGGATATGCAAACTGGGAGCGCAACGAATAGTGCAATCAATCTAGAGCAATCTCTCTACAACAGTGCTAATTGGATTAATCTTGATTTAGCTGCGAAGAATGCGACACTATCAGATGTTTCTTATGTTCTTGAGCATCAAAACTTAGTGCTTCGTACAATACAGACATATTTTAATGTTCTCCAGGCTGAAGATTCGCTGATTTATTCTCAGGCAACGAAAAAGGCAATTCAGAGGCAGCTTGCTCAAACCCAGCAGCGTTTTGAGGTAGGTTTGGCCGCGATTACTGATGTACATGAGGCAGAGGCCGCCTTCGATCAGTCTTTTGCCGATGAGATCTATGCAGAGAACACGCTTGAAAATAGCTATGAGGCTCTACGTGAGTTAACTGGTCTTGAGCATAGAAAGCTTAATAAGCTTGATACAGAGCGTTTCAGTCCTCAAAAAACTTTATGGAAAATTGATAAGTGGACTGATGCAGCAATTGAAAAAAATTTGGCATTACATCAGGCTCGGATTAAAAAAGAACTTGCGAAGATGCAGATCGATTTATCTAAGTCAGGACATAAGCCATTAGTTGATCTTACTATGGGGTTATCTTCAACTTATAATAACTACAAAGATAATACAGTTAATACGGACGGTTATTCCAATCAAGGCGACATTGGTATTAAATTTTCATTGCCACTATATACAGGTGGTGCAACAGCATCACAAGTCAAACAATCTTCTTTTGACTATGTTGCTGCCAGTGAGCAGCTGGAGAAAAGTTATCGCTCGGTCATGAGTGCAGTTAAGTCTTCATATAACAATGTTAATGCAAGCATAGGATCCGTTCGAGCATACCAACAAGCTGTAGTTTCTGCTGAAAGTGCTTTAAAAGCGACCGAGGCAGGATATGAGGTTGGCACTAGGACTATCATTGATGTATTGGATGCTAATAGAAAATTGTATGATGCAAAGACAAAGTTAGCTATTTCTAGATATAGTTACATAGTCAACGTTGCCACATTGAAATTAAATTCAGGGTCTTTAGGTAAAAAAGAAATAATTGATATTGATAATGGTTTAGTTAATTTAAGGTAGTTGTGTGTAATCTATTTTTCAATAGGCATCAGTTTTGCACTGATGCCTTTTATTTAACCTGGAAATTCATTTCTCTTATTTATTTTTTTCGGAAGGTTTTTAGCACTTGTTACTATTAGTGTATAGCTATAAACTCATTCAGAAAATATAGCGACCTATAGGGCTGTAGTTTTTAATGTGGATTTAAGTTTTATAAAGGGAAGGTGCGAATAAGTCATACGGCACGAGAGCATTTACTGGTAACCCATTGATATTAAATGACTAAAATTTTCATTTTTTGTTCGTGGGATACTTGTTCGCACTTTCCCTAGCATAAACGGAAATGTATCGGTTCAAACAGTTGCTGTCAGGCACAACCTGCCCGCGTATCGACAACGGCCAGGTAGGGCGATGGAGTATGTGCGCGAGATAAACAAACTGAGCATCTTTAGACTTCCTGTCAGGAAGTACCGAGTGTAGCAGTCACTTGGGGCTGAGGAAGTCGTAGCTTGATAGCTGATTTAGGAAACAACGCATCTTTCATCCCCTTATATTGCCACTTTGTCATTTTGATATGGTGTTAATATTTTTTGGTAAAGGTTATTTTGTCATCTTGCGTGTATATAAAGTCGATTTGTAAACCTTGCTCTATTATTCAAGTTAATGATCTAAATCAGTATTTTTTAGTATGATATAAGGGATAGCTGCTTTTAGCGTCTAAGAGCATGGATATAAGGGGGGTGAAAGACTGGTTTATCTTCGCTGCATAGCAGCGGAATGTCGGAAAAAATTTTTTTGCTCTCATAATTAGTAAATGGACAGTTTTTCGAATTTTTCAAGTGGTACAAATGAAAAAAAGTTAAAAATTCATTGTTTTGCTGTTTTTTTAAACGATTGTTGGTGGTTTTTCGCTATCAAGGTGTTTCAATTTATTGTTATTGGCACACCCCATATTCAATCCGTCCCACCAGATCGACAACAGCCAGAACCCCCATTTGTGTCGTCAATACCTCAGCTGGAGCTATGCCACCTAAGCCCCAGGCTGGGCGGCTTAACCATGAAATCGCTCTGGTGGTGTCGTGCTCATGGAGGGAGAGCACCGCATCTAGGGCCTGTACAACGCCGTATACCCTGGTGCCCTGCGAGATTGATAGGGGAGCCTCAATCCTCAGCTTGCGAGCAACAGTGCTCCGGCTAATGCCTGCTAGGCGGCATATCCAACCTATGTCTGCA
>NZ_CAWMFQ010000169.1:0-15984 GCF_963866995.1 Aeromonas sp. ZOR0002
CCAGCCACTCGTCCAGCATCTGCCCCTCCATGGCTTCCGGCTCCTGGCCCAGCAGGCGCGCCAGGGCCCGGGAGGCAAACAGCACCCCTCCTTGCTCATCGAGGAAGACCATGGGGTCGGCCCCCTCGCCAAGCAGGGCGAGGAGCCGTTCCTGATCCTGGTGCAGTTGCTCCTGGAGCAGCAGACGGTGCTCTATCTCCTGTTTGAGCAGGCGGTTCTCCACCAGGGAGGCGCGCCCGGCGCTGGCCTCCAGCAGGGCTCTCACCCGGGCGAACAGCTCCTCCTTGCAGAAGGGTTTCACCAGATAGTCGTTGGCCCCGGCGTTGAAACCCTCTTCAATCTCCTTGGGCTGGTTGAGGGCGGTGAGCAGCAGCACCGGCAGCTTCTCCTTGGGGTGCTGCTGGCGCAGACGGCGGCAGACGTCGAAGCCCGAGAGGGTGGGCATCATCACGTCAAGCAGGATGAGATCCACCGGCTCCTGAGCCAGCTTGGTCAGGGCGTCGTGACCGTCGCTGCTGGGCAGGATGCGATAACCGCAGGGCTGCAGCAGGTGGCGCAGTATGTGCAAATTGATGGGCTCGTCATCCACCACCAGGATGACGGGGGCATCTTGCGGCGGGGGCGGCAGATCCTCGCTCTCCCAGTCCGGCAGGATGACGGGTTGCTGGCGCACCAGCTGGTGCTCTATCTGGCGGCTGTCGAGGGTCAGACTGCCCGCCTTGCCGCTGGCCAGCGGCAGGGTGAAGGCGAAGGTGGAGCCGACGCTCGGCTCGCTTTCCACGAACAGCTCCCCCCCCATCAGGTGCACCAGCTGGCGGGTGATGGAGAGACCGAGGCCTGCTCCCTGCTTGCTCACTTCCGGGCTCATCTGCACCAGGGGCTCGAAGATGTGCTCCAGATGGTCCCTGGCGATGCCGATGCCGGTGTCGGTCACCTTGATGCGCAGGAAGTTGCCCTCCACCAGGGCACTCAGCACCACCTTGCCCTGGGGGGTGTACTTGATGGCGTTGCCCACCAGGTTGTAGAGCACCTGTTCGAGGCGCTGCTCGTCCGCCAGCACAGGGGGCAGTTCGGCGGGGCTCTTGTCCACCAGGGTGAGGGGCTTGGCCTGCACGAGGTGCTGGCAGAGATCCAGCACCAGCCGGATGACCCCCTTGGAGGAGACCGGCTGGGGGTGGATCTCCAACTGGCCGTAGCGCATCTGGTGGTAGTCGAGCAAGTCGTCCACGAGGCGCGCCAGACCGTCGGCGCTCTTGATGATGAGGCCGAGCTGTTTCTGCTGCCCTTCGGTCAGGTCCTGCTGGCTGGCGAGCATGGACTCGGCCATCCCCTTGATGCCGTGGATGGGGGTGCGCAGCTCGTGGGAGGTGTTGGCCAGGAGCTCGTCTTTGAGCTTGTCCGCCTGTTGCAGGCTGAGGTTCTGCTTGTGGGTCAGCTTGACCTGCTGTTGCAGCTCCTGGGTCTGGCGTTCGATGAGCTCGATCTTGTCCTTCACCGAGCGCTGCATGTGGCGAAATGCCTGTGCCAGCCGGTCGATGTCATCGTCGGTGCGGGGGATGGTGATGGGGTGATCCAGGGCGCCGTCCGCCACCTGTTCGGCGGCGGCGGTGAGGGATCGCAGGGGCGCCGTGATGGAGTGGGAGAGCCAGCGGGAGAAGAGGATCAGCAGCAGCAGTGAGCCAGCTCCCAGCAGGATCACCAGGGTCTCGAGCTGGCGGATGGGGGCATAGGCCTCGCTGGTGGAGATCTCGGCGATGAAGGCCCACTCGGTATCGAACACCTTCACCTGGGTATAGGCGGCCAGCACCTCGTCATCGTGGTAGGAGAGGAAGGGGCCGACCCCCTGCTCCCCGGAGAGGGCCTTGATGATGAGGGGGGTCTGCAGCGGTCGGAAGTCGGGGCTGAAGCTGTTCTCCACGCTGAATTCGGGGGCGAGCCAGGCGTTGGCGCGCATCCGCTTGTCCGGGCCGATGAGAATGGTCTCGCCGGTTGCGCCGAGCCCCTCCCGCTCCGCCATGATCTGGTTGAGCTTGTCCGGCAGCAGCTCGAAGATGACCACGCCGCGCACATAGTCGTACTGCATCACGGGAGCGGCGAGGTAGGCGACCACCTGGCCGGTCAGCTCGTTGCGGCCAAAATCGGTGAACTCGAAGATCTGCTGGGGCTTCTGGCCGCCATCGAGGCGGCGCTTGATCTTGGCGAAGGTGTTGCCAAGACCGCTGGACTGGTAAGGTCCCGAGAGCAGGTTGGTGGCGAAGTTGGCCTGCTTGGTGACCGAGTAGACCACGTCACCGTTGAGGTCGACCAGGAAGATGTCGCTGTAGTTGGACTTGCGCACCATATCGGCGTACCCGCGATGGAAGCGCTGGTGGACGCGGCCATACATCTCGTCCGCCAGGATGAGGGCACTGATGGAGGGCTCTATTTCCACCTGACTGTCAGGTTGTTGCAGCTTGTCCCAGGAGCCCGGCACATAGCGGGCCTGGGCGCGGGCGCGGGCCTCCTGCGGCGTGGTGCCGAGCTTCTCGAAGGCACCGGTGAAACCGTAGAAGCGACCGATACTGTTGCCGGCAAAGTCCTGCTGGGAGAAGTTGATGATCTGCTCCTTGAGGTTGCCGAAGTAGTCTTGCAGCTGGTTTTTCTTGATGTTGCGCACCGAGACCAGATGGTTGGAGGTCTGGGTGGTGAGATCCTTGCCGTGGCTATAGAGGAAAAACAGGGTGACGACCAGGAAGGGCACCAGGCCCAACATGAAAAAAGCCAGCATCAGCTGCGGTCTGAGCCCCCGAGGCCTGAAGTTCCATTTCATCGCATGATTTTCAATTGAGAATCCAGTTACTAAGCGCGATGAGTTTCTGACTAAAGACTAACTATTTCAATGGCTTTATCTTAAATTCGCTCGTCGGGTCACAGGGAGCGGGGGGATTTTCGACCAAGGCGTCTAAAGGGTGAGCAAACAGCACGGGAAAGGGCTCAAAGTGAGAAAAAAGGGTTGTGCCCGGGCTCGGGGTACGTATAATGCGCCTCGTTGTCAGGCAACTGGCACGCAAGCAGTAATGCGGGAATAGCTCAGTTGGTAGAGCACGACCTTGCCAAGGTCGGGGTCGCGAGTTCGAGTCTCGTTTCCCGCTCCAATACTCCATGGCACCAACCATGGACATCACTCTCAAGGCAATGCCTTGTCAGCATGGCGCGTTAGCAAAGCGGTTATGCAGCGGATTGCAAATCCGTTTAGTCCGGTTCGACTCCGGAACGTGCCTCCATCTTCTCCCTGTTATCCACATCACTGACGTTGTCCATCCGACATGGCGGCCCAGGATGATGCTTCATTGCATGTCAGTCAGCCGTGAACAACCCTCCCGTTGCCACGTCTTGTGCAGATGCTGATCCATCTCGGCCAATGCCTCGCCCCTGGATCCGGACCTCTCTTCGCCCCCCTGTTCTGCCAGTGCGGCCATCTCCTTTATCAGCAAACCGCATTGCCACAGGCTGGCGGTGGGGACCCCGTGATAGGGGATGTCGATGGCGACGTCACGATTGAGCCGCCACTCCTGCCACTGGCTCCAGGCGAGCACGCCCAATGCCCCCAGCAGCGCCGCATCTGCAAGTTTCATCCTGTGTTCCCCCGTTCTGGTCCAGTCCTCGTTAACTCTGGAACAGGGGCCGCGTTTTGCCACCTTTGTTGTTTTTTAGTTAAAGAATGTAATCCGGTTTCATTTTTAGGCTTTTAGCCCCATTTTTTATCAAAAAATGGCGCTGTCGGTGTAGTAATCCTACAATGATTGGCGTAATCTTTGTTCAGTGGTCTTACCAGTGAGGCGTTACATCATGTTTCATCCCTTCTCCCTGACTCAGATAATCCTTCGCCGCATCTTCGTCCTGATGGCGGGTCTGCTCGCCTTCCCGGTGATGCTGTTTCGCCGGGATCGCGCCCGTTTCTACAGCTACCTGCACCGCATCTGGAGCAAGACCAGCACCAAACCGGTCTGGCTCAAGATGAGCGAGCGAGGGGAGCGGATCTTCTACTGATCCTCCCCGTGACGCCCGCTTCACCCGGTGCCAGACTGGCGTGACAGGCAGGGCGCACCTCCCGATATAAAAAAACCGACACCCTGGTGTCGGTTTTTTTATGGGGCTCGAACTGCCACCGGCCTTGTATCCATGGCTGGTCCACGTTGTCTCTTGTCTCTGTGGGCGACCCTTTATGCCGCACTCTCAGTCGCACTCTCAGCCGCATTCTCAGCCGCGCCCGTGCGACATGACGGGAGGAAGGGCTGGCGGTACTCAGGGCGCTGGCCCCAGGGTGGCCAGCGCCGCGCGCAGACGGGCTAGGCCGATGGGCTTGAACAGGCAGTCGTTCATGCCGGCGGCGAGGCAAAGCTCCCGCTCGCGAGGCTGGGCATGGGCGGTGAAGCCCCAGACGGGCAGGCCATGGCCAAGGGCACGCAGGCTGCGGGTCAGCTCGAAGCCGTCCATCACCGGCATCTGGCAGTCGGTGATGACCAGATCGAAGGGGTGGCTGGCGAGGGCGCGCAGGGCCTCCAGGCCATTGCTGCGTACACTGACGTCGTGTCCCAGGTGCTTGAGCTGCTGGCGCAGCAGGATCTGGTTGGCGTGATTGTCATCGACCACCAGGATATGCAGCCGATGGGGGAGGGGTTGAGCCTGGTGGGGCTGGGGCGCCGGCATTGCCGTGATCGGGGCGGGGGGTTGCTGAGCGAGCGTGAGGGGCAGCCTTATCTCGAGGCGGGTGCCTTCGCCGACCTGGCTGTGAACGGCTATCTCCCCCCCCATCATCTGGCACAGGATGCGGGCGATGTTGAGGCCCAGCCCGCTGCCGGGGAACTGGCCCTGGCCGTGGGCGCGATAGAAGGGGGTGAAGAGCCGGGGCAGCTTGTCCGCGGGAATGCCGGCTCCGGTGTCGGTGATGGTGAGGTGCAGCACAGGAGGCTGCTCGCCCCCGGTCAGGGTGGCGGTAATGGCGACCCGGCCCTGCTCGGTGAACTTGATGGCGTTGCCGATGAGATTGAAGAGGATCTGGCGCAGGCGAAGGGGATCGATCAGCACCCTTGGCATGGGGGTGTCGGGCAGCCTGACCTCATAGATCAGCCCCTTCTGCTCGGCCATGCCTGCAAAGACCCGGGTGACGGACGAGAGCAGGGGCGCGAGATCGCAGGGGGTGGGAGTCAGGGTCATCTGGCCCGCCTCTATGGAGGCGATATCCAGGCTGTCCCCCAGCAGATCCAGCAGGCCGTTGGCGGAGTCGGCGGCGATGCGCAGCAGCTCGCCGCTGTGACGGCTGAGAGCGGGATCCTCGGTGGCCAGCTCCAGCATGCCGAGGATGGCGTTCATGGGGGTGCGGATCTCGTGGCTCATGGTGGCGAGGAAGTCGCTCTTGGCTCGGCTGGCGCTGTCGGCCTGCTGTTTGGCCTCGCGCAGCGCCTCTTCCAGCCGCTTGCGGTCCGTGATGTCTATCCAGCCGTCGATCACCCCGCTGATGGCCCCCTCCCCGTCGAAATAGGGCACCATCCAGTGATAGATGTCGCTCTGGGTTCCCCTGTGATGGAAGAGGCGATCCGCAAAGATGGGCTGCCCCTCCTGCAATACCCTGGCAAAGTCTTGCTCCAGCACGGCGATGCTGTCTGCATCGAGCACCCCTGACAGCCCCTGGGCGAAGGGCTGACCCAGGATGGCCTTTGGCTCGGCGCCGAGCTGGGTCAGGTATTTGCTGTTGCACAGCAATACCTTGCCGCTCTTGTCCCGCACGACGATGGGGTGGGGCAGGCTCTCCCCCAGTGCCCGGATGAACCTGACATGGGCCTCCAGTTGCTGGCGGGAAGCCTGCTCGGCGCTGGCCATCCGCTTGAACATGCGGTTGCGATAGAGCAGCACCAGCGCCAGGGTGAGGAGCCCCACGAACACCAGGTAGAAGATGTGGGCGTGGCGATCCATGAAGCCGGGAACCGGCAGTTTGCGGTTGCGCCACTCGTAACTCATCATGGCGAGCTCGTTGGGGGGGATGGCGAGGATGGTCTTGTCGAGGATCCCCATCAGCATCCCCTGTCCGGGCAGGCTGGCAAACCCCATCCGGATTGGCTCGTCATCGGCGGGGCCGGCGATGCGCAGCGGGCTCAGGGGATCATTGTCCAGTGCATGGCGGGCAAAATAGAGGGGCACGATGGCGGCATCCACCCGTCCCTGGGCGAGCACCTCCATCGCTTCTGCGGCACTCTCCACCTGGGTGATGCGGCTGCCCTCCAGTCTCTGTGCGAGGGGCACATGGTGCGTCATCGCCACCGTCTTGCCCGCCAGACTCCGTAGGGTGTCGATCCCTTGTTCCTCCTGGCGGGTGAGGATCACATAGATGTTGTCGGTGGCGTAGGGCACCGAGGTGTGCAGCCCGTAGTGTTCGGCCACCTGCTGGGAGATGGCGCCGATGAGGTCGATGGCGCCTGACTGCATGGCTTTTGCCAACTGGCGCTCGGAGTCTGCCCGCACGAACTCGAAGGTGAGGCCGGTGCGTGTGCGGATCTTGTCCAGCATGTCCACCGTCATGCCGACCAGCTGGCCGTCATGATCCAGGGCGCCATAGGGGTAGAGGTTGTCCATCAGCCACACCCTGATGGGGGGCGCTTGCCGCATCCAGGCCCGCTCGGCGGCATCATAGAGATCGGCGCTTCGCTCGCTCATGTCGCGGATGGGCCCGTTCCACTGGGTGAAGAGGGTATTGCGCGCCCGGTCGTCGATGGCCGCCAGCGCCCGGTTGACCAGGCTGAGCAGGGCGGGCTCGGTGGCCGGGACGGCAAAGCGGAACTCGGCAGGCGCCAGATCGGGCGGGGCCTCGCCCCGCTGGCGAAGGTTGTCGAAGCGCTCGCTGTTGAGGTAGTGGGTGGCGTGGGCATCCCCCAGCAGGATGTCGTCGCGGCCGAAGAAGACTGCATCGAACGCCTCCATGTTGGAGGGATAGGTCACCAGGGTGAGGGTGGGGTAGTAGCGGCCAAAGCGCGCCCTGTCTATCTGATCCCGGACGGCGGCCACCCGCTGTCCCGGTGTGAGCAGTGCCCCCCGATAACGTCTGGGCACGGAGAAGACGAGGGGGCTGCTGAAATAGGGGTTGCTCAGGCGGATCGCCCGGATGTCACTGTCCGCCAGGGTGAGATTGCCGAGGCTGGCGAGGTGTATCTCCCCCCGTGCCAGGGCACGGAGCAGGTGCGCCTTGTCGGGGAAGGCGCTCAGGGCAACGGGTTTGTCCAGCATCCGGGCCAGCAGGTCGATGTAGTCGGCACTGAGCCCCTCGACGCGCTGGCGAGCGATCATGGTGAAGGGGCGGTAGTCCTCTTGCAGGATGCCGACCCGCAGTTGGGACTGCTGGCGCAGCCATCCGAGCTCCGCCTCCGACCAGCGGGGAGGCAGCGGGGCGGGATCGTAGCGGCTGTGCAGCGTCAGGGCCTGCACAGGTTGAAGGCAGAGCAGACAGAGCAGGATCAGTGTTCGATATAGGTTCATCTAGCCACCCGACGCGACAGCCATCCCTGCCAAGCCTCATCCAATGGCGGCCATTCTACCGGAAAATGGCTATAACGAGTCCGCTATTTCTCCACGCGCGTCGGCGAGAGCACGTCAAGCAGGGCGGCCTGGCCGCCCCGCCCTCAACCGAACTGGTAGGCCCCCATGTAGAGGCTGCCGTAATCCCAGCTGTCGTGCAGCTTTCGGGGTCTGTCGGCCCCCGCCGCGCCGAGCGCCACAAACAGGGGGCGCAGGTGATCGTCGTGGGGATGGGATTCCACCGCGCCCGGCGCCCGGGCCCGGTAATCTTCCAGCGCCCCCCTGTCTCCCTCTGCCATGGTCTGCTCCAGCCAGCGAGCAAACTGACTGGCCCACTGGGGAACCGGCGAGCCGTCCGGCCCGAGGGCACGCAGGTTGTGGGTGATGGCGCCGGAGGCGAGGATGCCGATCCCTTGCTCGCGCAGCCCCTGCAATGCCTCCCCCAGTTGCCACAGCTGGGCCGGGGTGAAGCTGGCCGGGATGGCGATCTGCACCAGGGGGAGTTCACTGTCCGGATCCATCAGGGAGAGGGGGGACCAGACCCCGTGATCCAGCTCGCGGCGCACCGGGGTGGCGGGCAGGCCGGCCAGCAGCAGCTGATCGCTCACCGCTTCCTGCAACCATTGCGGGCTCGTCGCGGGCCAGCGGATCTGGTAGAGGGGCTCGGGGAAGCCGTAGAAGTCGTACATCAGGGCCGGGCTGGGCTCGACGTTGATCTGCAGCTCGCTTCGGCTGAACCAGTGGGCCGAGATCACCACCAGCCCTCTGGCACCCTCGAGGCGCAGTTGCTTCAGGAACCGGGTCGCGGGCTGATCGCGCAGGACCAGATCCGGGGCGCCGTGGGAGATGAACCAGACAGGGGCGATAGACATGACAGACTCCATATGCGTTGTGCCGATGCGCGCGGCGCACCGACAACCCGAGGCCAGGGCGACATGCCGCTGACGATGTGGTCATTATCTGCCCCTATTAATGGGTTAACAATCAGGCTTTAAGGATAAGCACTCTTCACTTTTAGTTGATAGTCTGGCATCAGGGCGAGGGAGACCGGGGCAGAAACGACAACGCCGGCGCAGTGCGCCGGCGTTGTGATCAGGGTCCGTCGGACGTGGCCCCTGACGGGATGCCCCGCAGCGCCACCGCCAAGATCAACGCGGGCCCAGTGCGGGTTTATTGAATGCCCAGCAGCTCCACGTCGAAGATGAGGACTGAGCCCGGCGGGATCTTGCCGGCGGCGCGATCGCCATAGGCCAGGTTGGCGGGGATGTAGAAGCGGGTCTTCTCCCCTTCCACCATCAGTTGCACCCCTTCGGTCCAACCCTTGATCACCTGGTTGAGGCCGAACTCGATGGGTTCGCCACGGGCGACGGAGCTGTCGAACACGGTGCCGTCCAGCAGCTTGCCCTCGTAGTGCACCTTCACCTTGCTGGTGGCGGTGGGGTGAACGGTACCGGTGCCCGGGGTCAGCACTTCGTACTGCAGGCCGGAGGCGGTGGTGGTCACCAGGGGTTTTTCCTGGTTGCTGGCGAGGAACTCGGCCCCCTTGCGCACGTTCTCTTCCGCCAGCTTCCGGTTGTTGCTGCTGGAGTAGAAGTAGTAGGCGGCGCCGGCGATAAGAAGGGCTATCAGAATGAATTTCATCGGGTTTTCCTGTTCCTTGAAATCAGAGTGCGAGTGAGGGGGCATCTTATCCCAGCCAGGGGGAGAGGGCGAGGGGAGGCGCCCCGGGATGTGACCTGGCGGGCAAGGGGGCGGGGGCAGCTGAGTGCCCCCGCCGCGGGGTTACTTGACGGCCACCATCATCAGGGCGGGCAGGGCGAAGAAGAGCCCGGCCACGTAACCCAGCGCCAGCAGCTTGTTCTCGCTGCCGACCCGGGCCAGGGCTTCGGCGGCCTTGATGGGCAGCTCCCGCAGGAAGGGCACCCCGTAGATGAGCACCACGGCGAAGAGGTTGAACAGCACGTGGACCAGGGCGATGGTCAGGGCGAGCTGGGCACCGGCACCGCTGATGGCGGTGGCGGCCAGCAGGGCGGTGATGGTGGTGCCGATGTTGGCCCCCAGGGTGAAGGGATAGAGCTGGCGGGTGCTGAACACGCCGCCTCCCGCCAGGGGGATCATCAGGCTGGTGGTGGTGGAGGAGGACTGCACCATCACGGTGACCAGGGTGCCGGAGGCGATGCCGGTGAGCGGGCCACGGCCCAGGGCCTTGTGCAGCAGCTCCTTGGCACGGCCCACCATGACCTGTTGCAGCACCTTGCCAAGGGCGGTGACGCAGAACAGGATGAGCAGAATGCCGATGAGAATGGTGGCGATGGCGCCCCCCTTGCCCGGCAGGAAGGCGACGGCGCCGTCGATGAGATCCAGGGACGGGGAGATGAGGGGCTTCATGAAATCCATCCCCTTCATCGACATGTCGGCGGAGCCCAGCAGCAGGCTGGCAATCCCTTCCGCACTCTTTTGCAGCAGACCGAACATCAGCTCCAGGGGCAGGAAGATGAAGACCGCCAGCAGGTTGAAGAAGTCGTGCACGGTGGCTGCGGCGAAGGCGCGGCGAAACTCGCCTCTGTCCCGGATGTGCCCCAGGGAGACGATGGTGTTGGTGATGGTGGTGCCGAGGTTGGCCCCCATCACCATGGGGATGGCCATGGCCATGGGCAGGCCCCCTGCCACCAGGCCGACGATCACCGAGGTGACGGTGCTGGAGGATTGCACCAGGGCGGTGGCCAGGATGCCGAGCAGCAGCGCGACGAAGGGGTTGTTGGCAAAGGCGAAGATCTGGGCCGCGCCCTCGGCGCCGCCGGAGAAGCCCTTGAAGCCGTGGGAGACGGCGCCAACGGCGACCAGGATCAGGTAGATCAGCGTGATCACCGCGAGCCAGTTGAACAGGGGGCCGGGACGACGGATCTGCTGGGGTGCGGAAGATGCGGTGCTGTGCATATGGCCTCTTGGGGTCGTTCTGCGTTGAAAATGGACGGGCGCATTACAACAAGGCTCCATGACAGAAATATGACAACGTGACACTTTTATGATGCTTTGGTGACAGGGTGGCAGGGGGCGTCGCAGACAAAAGGTGTCGGAGCAAACGCCGATATGACGCCATCCGGCTCATCACCGGCCCCCGCCCTTGCACTGGGATCCCAGGGTTATATGCTGCCGGACTTTCCTGTCTTGAAACTGAGGAAGTGATGATGCGTGCATGGGTTTTGTGCCTCTCCCTGGGTCTGTTGTCTGCCGGTGCGCAGGCCAGCGTGTTCAAGTCCGAGTGCAACCTCGACAAGGCGGTCAGGAACGAGGCGATGAACGCCACCCTGGGGGTCAAGGGCAACTGCGATGCCGACAAGCTGGTGCGCAAGCAGAAGGAGAAGGCCAATGCCGAGGTGAAGAAACACACCACGGACGTGCTGGACAAGAAGACGGCGGGACTGAAAGAGACCAGGCAGCACACCAATGCGGCCCTGAACAAGCAGAGTGCCGGTGTGAAGCAGGCGCAGGACAAGCTCAACCAGACCCGCAAGGATGTCAACGCCGTGACCAGGGATCCGGTCAAGGCGGCCGCCACGGCCGTGCTCAATCAGGGGTGAGGGTCCGCGCACCGGACGTCTGAATGCAAGAAGGGGAGCCATGGGCTCCCCTTCTGTTTGGGCGTGTGTGCCGCCTTACTGGCCGTCGGCCGCTTCCTCGTACTGACGGAAGGGGATGCGGAACACGGCGAGGCGCAGGAAGAGGTAGGTGACCCCGATCCCCGCCCAGATGAGGCCAAGCTCCAGGGAGCTCTGCTCCAGGTTGATCCAGAGGGCGCCGATGGTGGCGGCCCCCAGCAGCGGCAGCACCAGGAACAGCAGGTGCTCCTTGAGGCTCTTGTTGCGCTTCTCGCGCACCCAGAACTGGCCGATCACCGAGAGGTTGACGAAGGTGAAGGCCACCAGGGCGCCGAAGTTCACCAGGGCCAGGGCCATGTCCAGATCGAAGGAGACCGCGGAGAGGGCCAGGGCACCCACCAGCAGCACGTTGATGGCCGGGGTGCGCCAGGTGGGGTGGATATAGCCGAACACCCGCTCCGGGATCATGCGATCGCGCCCCATCACGTAGAGGATGCGCGACACGCCGGCGTGGGCCGCCATGCCGGAGGCGAGCACGGCCGCGGTGGTGCACACCAGCACCACGCTCTGGAACAGGGTGCCACCCACGTAGAGGGCGATCTCCGGCAGCACGGCGTCCGGCTCCTTGAAGCGGGCCAGATCCGGGAAGAACAGCTGCAGGCTGTAGGAGACGGTGACGAAGATGATGCCGCCGATGAGGGCCGTCAGCACGATGGCGCGGGGGATCACCTTGCCGGCATTCGGGGTCTCTTCGGAGAGGGAGCTCAGGCCGTCGAAGCCCAGGAACGAGAAGCAGAGGATGGTGGCGCCGGTGAACAGCGGCAGCATGCTGGCAGACTCCACATGGAACGGACGGCTGCTCATCAGGGTGCCGGCCCCTTCACCGTGACTCAGGCCCCAGGCGATGAGGCCGAGGAAGGTGACGATGATGGCGATCTGGATGAAGACGATGAAGCCGTTGAGGTTCGCCACCAGCTTGATGCCGCGCAGGTTCAGGAAGGTCATCACGGTCACCAGACCGAAGATGAAGATCCAGGGCTCCACGGTGGGGAACATGGCGGTCAGGTAGATCTTGGCCAGCAGGATGTTGATCATCGGCATGAACATGTAGTCCAGCAGGGAAGACCAGCCCACCATGAAGCCCACATAGGGGTGGAACACCTTCTGGGCATAGGTGTAGGCGGAGCCTGCGGACGGGAAGCGGCGCACCAGGTGGCCGTAGCTGAACGCGGTCAGCAGGATGCCGCCGAGCGCCAGCAGGTAGGCGGTGGCCACGCGACCATCCGTGATGTCACCGACGATGGCGAAGGTATCGAATACCGCCATGGGCGTGAGGTAAGCCAGACCCATCACCACGACCTGGAACAGGGTGAGGGTCTTGAGCAGCTTGGCACCGGCCATCACGCTTTCTCCTCTGCACAGGCCCCGTGGGCGAGATGGGACGGGATCAGGGACGCGGAAACGCGTCGCTGGACACAGGGGGCGCCCATCTGTGGCACAGATGCGTGGCGCACGCCGGCGGGGACCGGCAGGAAAGCAGTGAAATGCCCCATGTTTTTCCTCACAACGTCGGGAGATTGCTTGGCAATCTGGGTATCAATTCCGGCACATGGCCGGCCTCTTGGTGAATGGTGGTGTGCCCCAGAAAAGCAAAGAACCGATGTTGTTGAAACATCGGCTCTCAAGGGGCGCCGTATTGTGCCCTCAGGGGGGGGAGGAGACAAGCGAAAAAGGCCGCCAGCGGGGAATTTGTTCCCCCCGTGAGCGATCACTTCGCCACCGCTGCGGGAAAGTCGATGACAACCTTGTCATCAGCTGGCGCCCTGCTTTGCCGCCATGTGAAACCGGCGCCCTGGGGGCGCCGGTTTCGCTCAGGAGGCGTCCTGCTCGGGACGGCCGAGGCGGACCCGGAACACGGTGAGGCGCAGCAGCAGGTAGATGGCACCGAGGGCGGCCCAGATCAGCCCCAGCTCGAAGGAGGCGGGCTCCAGGTTGAGCCAGAGCACCCCGATGCAGGCGGCGCCGCACAGGGGCAGGGCGAGGAACAGCAGGTGATCCTTCAGGGTCTTGTTGTGACCCAGCCTGAGATAGAAGTGGGCAATCACCGCCAGGTTGACGAAGGTGAAGGCCACCAGGGCGCCGAAGTTGATGAGCGCCAGCGCCATCTCCAGATCGAAGACCACCGCCGAGAGGGCCAGCATGCCCACCAGCAGCACGTTGAGAGCCGGGGTCTGCCAGGTGGGGTGGATGTAGCCGAAGACGCGGCTCGGCAGGGCGCGATCCCGGCCCATCACGTAGAGCAGGCGCGACACCCCGGCGTGGGAGGCGAGCCCCGAGGCGAGCACCGCCACCGTGGTGCAGACCAGCACCACCGCCTGGAACAGCTTGCCGCCCACATAGAGGGCGATCTCCGGCAGCACCGCATCCGGCTGCTGGAAGCGGGAGATGTCCGGGAAGAAGAGCTGCAGGAAGTAGGAGACGGAGATGAAGAGCACGCCGCCGATGAGGGCGGTGAGCACGATGGCCCGGGGGATCACCCGATCCGCGTTCGGGGTCTCCTCCGACAGGGTGGTGATGGCGTCAAACCCGAGGAACGACAGGCAGAGGATGGAGGCGCCGGTCAGCAGGGGATTGATGTGCATCTGCTCGGAGAAGAAGGGGCGGCTGCTCGCCACCGTGCCGAGGCCCTCGCCGTGGCTCACGCCCCAGGCGATGAGGCCGATGAAGACGGCGATGATGCTGAACTGCATGATGACGATCAGGCTGTTGAAGTTCGCCACCAGCTTGATGCCCCGCAGGTTCAGGAAGGTCATGACGGCGGCCAGGGCCAGGATGTAGGTCCAGGGGGCCACGCCGGGGAAGAGGGCCTCCATGTAGATCTTGGCCAGCAGCATGTTGATCATGGGCATGAACATGTAGTCGAGCAGGGAGACCCAGCCCACCATGAAACCCACATAGGGGTGGAACACCTTCTGGGCATAGGTGTAGGCGGAGCCTGCCGAGGGGAACTTGCGCACCAGGTGGCCGTAGCTCATGGCGGTGAACAGCATGCCGATGAGGGCGAGCAGGTAGGCGGTCGGCACATGGCCTTCGGTGATCTCGGTGACGATGCCGAAGGTGTCGAACACCGCCATGGGGGTGAGATAGGCCAGCCCCATGATGACCACGTGCCAGAGTTTCAGGCTTTTTTTCAAACCGGCGGGGTGCGGGTGCATCAGGCGATCCCCCGCAGGCAGGCTGACGGGATCAGGCTGACGGTGAGGTCATCCTGCACGGTGGGGGCGCCAGTCCGGGATGCGGACGGATGGCGCAGACCGGCGCGGGCCGGCAGGAAAGCGATGATATGCCCCATGGAGTTCCTCACTAAGAAGCGGGTGTCGTGAGATGGCGTGCCACCTCGTTATCATTTCCGGTCTGTTCCGGCCTCGTTATGGATTTGTTTGGCGCAAAAAAAGAACCGGGCTCCGATGAGCGGACGGTCCTTGAATACGGCGGCGCATTGTGCATTCGTGATGCCCCCTTGACAAGCATATCAAGGGAGCAAAAACGCATTTTTTTGCACGTGGGCGAACGCGCTCTTCCGGATCAGGCCAGGGAGGCGGACAGGGCCTGCTCCAGCAGGTCGAGCCCCTCGTCGACGATGGCCGCCGGGGCGGTCAGGGGGGCGAGGAAACGGATCACGTTGCCACGCACGCCGCAGGCCAGCAGCACCAGCCCCCGCTTGCCCGCCTCGGCCACCAGCCGCTTGGTGAGATCCGGGTCCGGTCTGGCGGCATCTCCCTCCTTCACCAGCTCCATGGCCACCATGGCGCCGGGGCCGCGGATGTTGCCGATGCAGTCAAACCGTGTCGCCAGCTGGTGCAGGCGCGCCTTGATCTGCTCCCCCTGGGCCAGGGCCTTCTGGTTCAGGCGCTCCTCCTCGATCACCTCCAGCACCGCCAGGGCGGCGGCGCAGGCGATGGGGGAGCCCGCATAGGTGCCCCCCAGGCCACCGGGCTTGGCGGCGTTCATCACCTCGCTCTTGCCCACAACGGCAGAGAGCGGGAAGCCGCCGGCCAGGCTCTTGGCCAGCGTCATGATGTCGGGTTCGACACCGCTGTATTCGGTGGCGAAGGTCTTGCCGGTGCGACAGAAACCGGTCTGGATCTCGTCGCAGATGAGCAGGATGCCGTGCTGGTCGCACACCTGGCGCAGGCGCTGCATGAAGCTGGCGGAGGCGGGGTAGAAGCCCCCTTCCCCCTGCACCGGCTCGATGATGATGGCGGCCACCCGGGTGGGTTCGATGTCGGCGCTGAAGCAGAGATCCAGCGCGGCCAGGGCATCGTCTTCACTCACTCCCAGGTAGTCGGCGGGGAAGGGGAGGTGATAGACCTCCCCCGGGAAGGGGCCGAAGCCGGTCTTGTAGGGCACCACCTTGCCGGTGAGGGCCATGCCCATCATGGTGCGGCCGTGGAAGCCCCCCTTGAAGGCGATGGTGCCGCTGCGACCGGTGTGGGCGCGGGCGATCTTGATGGCGTTCTCCACCGCCTCGGCGCCGGTGGAGAGGAAGAGGGTGCGCTTGGGGGTGGGGCCGGGCACCAGAGCATTCAACTTCTCCGCCAGCTCGATATAGCCGGAGTAGGGGGTGACCTGGAAGCAGGTGTGGCTGAACTTCTCGAGCTGCTCGCGCACCGCCGCCACCACCTTGGGGTGGTTGTGGCCGGTGTTGAGCACGGCGATGCCGGAGGCAAAGTCGATGTAGCGGTTGCCCTCCACGTCCCACAGCTCGGCGTTGTGCGCCCGGTCGATGAAGACCGGCAGCAGGGTGCCGACCCCCTGGACCACGGCCGCTTCGCGGCGG
>NZ_CAWMFQ010000169.1:15994-27258 GCF_963866995.1 Aeromonas sp. ZOR0002
TGGTTGTTGCTTGAATGACTCATCTTTCCTCCCTGAGGGGCATGGGCCCCCGCTGTTCCTGTGCCATCTGGCCATATGTGTGCCGCCAACTGCCCTCGGGCAGGGCGGCCTGTTCGCAAAAGGGGGCCCCGGGCGTGCCCTCAGGGCCCACAAGGCGCTCGGTCGTGACCGGCGGCCCCCTCTTTCTATCTGTAAAAGCGATGGGCTGTGTCATAACGCATCTGTTTTAACGATGCGATTGCCCTTTCATTTCCCTCAGCGAATGCCGCCAAAGCAGAGGTATTTGGTCTCCAGGTACTCCTCCAGCCCTTCGGCCGCCCCTTCCCGGCCCAGTCCCGACTCCTTGATCCCGCCAAAGGGGGCCAGTTCGGTGGAGATGATCCCCTCGTTGATCCCCACCATGCCGTATTCGAGCCCCTCGGCCACTCGCCACACCCGAGCGATGTCGCGGCCATAGAAGTAGGCGGCCAGGCCATAGGGGGTGTCGTTGGCAAGCGCAATGGCCTCGGCTTCCGTCTCGAAGCGCACCAGGGGGGCGACGGGCCCGAAGATCTCCTCGTCCAGAATGGGGTTGCCCCGGGTGACCCCGGTCAGGATGGTGGGGTGATAGAAGAGGGGACCGGCGGGGTGGGCGTCGCCCCCCACCAGCACCCGGGCACCGGCGGCGACCGATTGCTGCACCAGCTCGGCCACCTTGCTGGCGGCGGCCGGGTTGATGAGGGGCCCGATCTGGACGCCCTCGCCCATGCCGTCCCCGACCTTGAAGGCTTTGACCGCGGCGGCGAGCTTCTCGGCGAAGGCGTCATAGACGCTGGCCTGCACCAGGATGCGGTTGGCGCAGACGCAGGTCTGGCCGGCGTTGCGGTATTTGGACGCCAGGGCCCCGGCCACGGCGGCGTCGAGGTCGGCGTCGTCAAAGACGATGAAGGGGGCGTTGCCGCCAAGCTCCAGGGAGAGGCGCTTCATGGTGTCGGCGCACTGGCGCATCAGCAGTTTGCCGATGCGGGTGGAGCCGGTGAAGGAGAGCTTGCGCACCACGGGGTTGCTGCACAGCTCGTTGCCCACCGCGCTCGCCTGATGGGAGGTGACGATGTTGATGACCCCGGCGGGAATGCCCGCCTGCTCCGCCAGTACCGCCAGCGCCAGGGCGCAGAGGGGCGTTTCGGCGGCGGGCTTGATGACGATGGTACAACCGGCGGCCAGCGCCGGACCCGCCTTGCGGGTGATCATGGCGATGGGGAAGTTCCAGGGGGTGATGGCGGCCACGACCCCCACCGGCTGCTTGATGGTGGCCAGGCGCCGATCGGCGGAGAAGCCGGGGATGGTGCGGCCATAGGCACGCTTGCCCTCTTCAGCGAACCACTGGATGAAGCTGGCGCCGTAGGCCACCTCTCCTTTGGCTTCCGCCAGCGGCTTGCCCTGCTCGCAGGTCATGATACGGGCGAGCTCCTCCTGGTTGGCCATGATGCGCTCGAACCAGGCGTAGAGTTTGCTGCTGCGCTCCTTGGCGGTGAGGGCCGCCCAGGCGGGTTGCGCCGCGTGGGCGGCCGCGATGGCGAGGCGGGTATCCTCCCCGTCCATGTCGGGCACCTGGGTGATGACCTGGCCGGTGGCCGGGTTCAGGACCTCGAATCGGCGCCCGCCCAGGGACTCGCACCAGCGGCCGTCGACATAGGCCAGGGATTTGATCAGGGAGAGAGCAGGTTGTGATGCTGACATAAGTAAGGGGCCTCGATAGTGGGTCTGGGTGGCGCGTTTATGTGGGCACCGCCGTATAGAATAATAAGCACGTAACGACCATAAAATGAGCCGAAATGTTTTTCAAGTGTTAAATATATTTGAGTGAACGGGGCGTCACATGCTAGAAATGGGGCTGTTAGCGCGATTGTAGCGGTTTTCATTGCGCAGGGTGTGCAAAATAATGAACGCCCTGGGTTGTGCAGGATAGTGAACGGGGCTGACGTTCCTGACTCACTATATTGACCAGTCGGCCCCAGGTATTCGAATGACCATGGAAGGAGGTGGGCGATGGAGCAATCCCGTGGCGAGGTCCGGTGGCGGACCATGACTGACAACCCCCTGGCGGAGCACGAGAGAAACATGGGGGAGCGGCTTGCCCGGATCCGCAGGGAGCTCGGGCTCTCCCAGCGCCGGGTGGCGGAGCTGAGCGGCCTGACCCACGGCGCCATCTGCATGATAGAGCAGAACAAGGTGAGCCCCTCGGTGGCCTCCCTGCAAAAGCTGCTGAGCGTCTACGAGCTGCCGTTGTCGCGCTTCTTCGCCGAAGAGGAGGTGGCGAGCACGCCCAGCGTGGTGATCAAGGCGGAGCAGCTCATCGAGCTCGGCAGCCAGGGGGTCTCCATGAAGCTGGTGCACAACGGCAACAATCGGCGCCAGCTCGGCTTCATGCTGGAGACCTATGCCCCCGGCACCGACACCGGCGGCGTGGTGAAGCATCAGGGGGAAGAGGTGGGCACCGTGCTGGAAGGGTCGGTGTTGCTGACCCTGGCCGGCCAGACCTATGAACTGTGCGCCGGGGACAGCTATGTCATCGACACCGGCGAGCCCCACAGTTTCAGCAATCCCTCGGGGCAGGTCTGCCGCATCGTCAGCGCCCACACCCCGGCCAGCTTTTAATGTGAACAACCCGTTGTGTTGGAAACGAACCGGTAAGGAAACAGGGATCATGACCGAACATGTAAAGAGTTACTACGCAGCCAGTGCCAACAAACACGCGCCCTATCCCACGCTCACCGAGCAGTTGGAGTGCGACGTCTGCGTCATAGGCGCAGGCTACACCGGCCTCTCCAGTGCGCTGCATCTGGTGGAGAAGGGGTACAAGGTGGTGGTGCTGGAGGCCGCGCGAGTCGGCTTTGGCGCCAGCGGCCGCAACGGCGGCCAGATCGTCAACTCCTACAGCCGCGACATCGACACCATCGAAGCGAACTGCCCGCCGGATCAGGCCAGGCTGCTCGGCTCCATGCTGTTTGAGGGGGGCCAGATCATCCGCGAGCGGATCAAGCGCTACAACATCCAGTGCGATCTGCAGGAGGGCGGGGTCTTTGCCGCCGAGACCGAGAAACAGCTGCACGAGCTCAAGGCGCAGAAGGCGCGCTGGGAGAAGTGGGGCAACGACCAGCTGGAGCTGCTCGATGCCAAGGGGGTGCGCGAGGTGGTCGCGAGCGATCGTTACGTCGGCGCCCTGCTGGACAAGAGCGGCGGCCATATTCACCCTCTCAATCTGGCGCTGGGGGAGGCGGAAGCGATCCGCATGCAGGGGGGGCTTATCTTCGAGCAGTCCGCCGTCACCAGCATCACGCCGGGTCAGCCGGCGTTGGTCAAGACCGCCAAGGGGGCGGTGAAGGCACGCTTTATCGTGGTGGCCGGCAACGCCTACCTCAGCAATCTGGTGCCCGAGCTCGCCGGCAAGAGCATGCCTTGCGGCACTCAGGTGATCGCCACCGAAGTGCTGGGGGAGGAGCGGGCCCGTTCACTCTTGCCACAGAACTACTGTCTGGAGGATTGCAACTACCTGCTCGACTACTACCGCACCTCCGGCGATCACCGGCTCATCTATGGCGGCGGCGTGGTCTACGGGGCGCGGGATCCGGCGGACATCGAGCGGCTGATCATCCCCAAGATGCTCAAGACTTTCCCGCAGCTGGCCGACGTCAAGGTGGAGTACACCTGGACCGGCAACTTCCTGCTCACCCTGTCGCGCCTGCCGCAGTTTGGCCGCATCGGTCACAACATCTACTACATGCAGGGCTACAGCGGCCACGGCGTCACCTGTACCCATCTGGCGGGCAAGCTGCTCTCCGAGGTGCTGAGCGGTCAGGCGGAGCGCTTCGATGCGTTCGCCAGGCTGCCGCACTACCCCTTCCCGGGTGGCCGCCTGCTGCGCATCCCCTTCACCGCCGCCGGCGCCGCCTGGTACACCCTGCGCGATCGCCTGGGGGTGTGATGTCACCGATGGCCCGCCAGGCAGGCTGGCGGCAACAAGAAGAGGGAGGCGTTATGCCTCCCTCGTTTTTTGTCGTCAACCTGCCGGGGCTAGAAGCGGTAGGGGAAGCGGATCCCGATGGTGTAGTCCGGTGCATCCGTGGTGAGCCCGGCAGACCAGTTGACCGCCATGGAGAGGTTGTCGGTGATGGCCCAGGTCGACCCCATGCCAAAGCTGGCGGCGTTGGCATCGGAGCCGGTGACCTTCTCCATGGCAAAGCCTTCGGACCCCTGCTCGGACTCCATGGTGACGCGCTGGTTGATGTTGAAGGAGAGGCTGAAGCGTTCGTTGAGGGCGAATGCGACCCCCAGGCCATATTCATACCAGTCCCCCAGCTGGATGCTGCCGGGCTGGTTGCCGGGCTGGTAGGAGATATCGTCAAAGTCCTGCTTGAGGCTGTGACCATAGTTGAGGCTGGCAAACAGGATGGCGGGATCCATGGTCTTGACCAGGGAGAAGCCGGTGGAGAGCTGCCAGAGCCCGTTGCCGGTGGCGAGCTCCTTGGGGGTCACCAGGTTGCCCGATTCCGAGGTGTTGATCTCGATGCCGTAAGGATCCTTGCCGGTCGGCGCCTTGGCCCGGAAGTTCCACACCAGATCCGGCCAATCCTCGCTCTCGGCCATGACCCTGTAGTAGATGGCGAGGCTGAGATCCCCCAGACCGCCATCGCTGACGCTCTGCTCCTCGAAGTCGCGGCTGGAGTTCTCCTTGCCGGTGCTCTGGTAGTTGGTGTTGCGGAACATGTAGGGGAGGGCCAGCTCCAGTTGCCAGCGATCGTTGAGGGTGTAGCGGGTGATGACATCCGCCGTCCACTGATCGGAGCGCACCCGATCCAGGTTGATTTCGCCAAGGAAGATGGCGTCCAGGGCGAGGAAGCCGCGCAGGGCGAGATCCTTGCGGTTGTAGTGCTGGTAGGAGAGGCCCACATCGACGGTCAGGGCGCGGTCGAACACATTGTGCTGTTCGATCATCAGGTCTTCGGTGCTGCGGCCGACTTCCGGCGTGCGCCGTGAGGCGTCCTGCTGGGTGGAGGCGACGGCGGCCCCGGCTCCGACCCCGGCGGTTGCCGTCGTGGCACCGGCGGCCTTGACGGCCTCCAGGCGGGCCTGGAGCTGATGAAGGGCCTGATTTTGCTGGATCAGTTGCTGGCGCAGGAGATCCAGCTGTTGTTGCAGGGCCTCCTCCTCGGCCGTGGCCCCCCAGCAGGCGAAGGGGGCGAGGGCAATCAGCAGCATGCGAGACTGTTTCATCGGGATACGTCCTTGTTGTTTATCATCCTTTCTGATGGTTCAGCCCCCGGGCTCACCGGTGCTCAGCGCGAAAACCAGATGCGGGTCTGATTGAGCGTCTGCAAACCGTCCCCTCTGACCTTGTTGAACTGCAGCAGCCCCCGGCTGAAGTCGGTACCGCGCAGGCTCTGCTCCAGCAGGACCCGGCCGTCGGAAGAGTGTAGTTGCAAGCCGGCATAATTCCCCGAGACCCGGTAGGTGGCGGTACCAAGATCGCCCTGGTGCTCGTAGCTGCCCGCCTGAACCAGGTGTCCCGTCATGGTGGGGGTGGTCAGTTCAATACCGGTCTGGTTGACCGAGCTGTTGCCACTCCCTTCCAGTTGAACGACCTGCACCAGCCCGGCCCCCTGCACCTGGGCCTCCTTGGTGGGCGTGGCCGCGGGCTTGACCTCATCCTTGACGCGCACATCCAGCTTGGGTTTGTTTTGCACAATGCTCAGCGCCAGGTTCATGGCCGCCGTCTGCTGGGCCTGGGCCGTGGTCAGTGACGAGATGAACTCGATGCCGAAGTAGCTGATGCCATGGCTGCTGACATAGCGGCCGCGCAGGTGGGCCAGCTCCCCGTCCGCCAGTTCGGGCGCAAAGTTGTCTGACAGATGGGCCAGCGGGTCCGGTGCTGCCAGCAGCGGAGAGGCGATGCCACCCAGGCTGCAGAGGAGGCATAGGGCGGGTCGGGTATTCATGATGACCTCACATTAGCTCTTTGTGCTGAAAACCGAATTCCAGCAGGGATGTTTCATTGACCGGGGCGAAGAGCCCATCCTTGCCTCTGACAGAGAGCGGGGGAGAGGGGTTGGCAAGGGGGGCATCGGGACGATAGCCCGCGCCGATGACGGCGAGGAGGATGCCGTTCCAGCTCTCCTTGAACTCCTTGAACGTGATCACCCGGTTGCCGAGGGCCGGGTCTGCCAGATAGACGCGATCGTGGCGATCGATGGCCCGCAGCACGGCAAAGTGCTGATAGCCGCGAATGTTGAGCAGGACGATGGTGGGCACCCTCACCTGGCGCAGTTTTTCATCGCCCAGTCGATACCCTCTGACCCGCATGCCGAGCATTTGCAGGTACTGCTTCATGTCGAGCATGGAGAAGCCGTAGTGCTTGACCTGCTCCGGGTCTGCCATGGCAAGCATGCCATCCATGACCCAGCGTTCATTGGTTGCATGGCCGTAGGCGTAGCGCAAGATGGTGGCGACGGCGGCGGCCCCGCAACTGAAATCCGTATGTTGGCGCTCGATGTTGGCGTACCGGCGCTCCAGAATGCTCTGTACCGGTTTGTTGAGATCCCCCAGCGCCGGGAGATGCTCCCCCAGTGGCACCGAGCCTGCCCAAACGGCAGGACAGCACAGCAACAGCAACAGCCAGCGCATTCAGACCTCCAGTGTCAGGGAAAAAGGGGGCATTGGGCCCCCTCGCATCGACTTACTTGGCAAACCCTGCGGCCAGCGAGAGATTGTTCGCTTGCAGGTTGTTGGTCCCCGAGGAGACGTTCACCCCGATGTTGCCCACGGCACCGTTGAAGGCGCCGCCATCGATGGTTGCCCGGTTGAAGGTTTCGCGGCTGGTGTAGGTATTGACCACGGGAATGAAGCCAGTTGCATAGCCACTGAGCTTGATATCACCCTCTTCCTCGAACTCGAACTTGCCAGGATTTTTCTTGTTGTCATTGTCGAAGTCGATGTGACCAAGCTGGCGTTGTGCTCCAGGATTGTGATCCCCGTCGACCCAGACTTCCGGATAGACGTCGTTGGACTGCTTGCTGGTCCCTTCGTACTCACCCTCGGCTTTGAGCTTGAGGAAGATGGGATTGTAGTCCACGGTTCTGGTGGCGCTCAGGCTCTTGTTCTCGGTCATGTTCTTGGACACGCTCTGGCTGTTTGCCACTGTGGCCACGGCCATGTTGCCGGTGGACACGGAGGCCGCCATGTTGTTGGCCTGAACGTTACCCGAGCCAGACGTCACGTTGGCACCTATGTTGCCCGCGGCATCCTTGAATGCCCCATCGCCGATCCCGGCCTTGTTCTGATGACCGTGGTTGGTAGTCCAGTTTTGGCTGGCGCTTTGGGTGGAGAAGATCTCGGCATCCGACGATCCGCCAGGGGCGCCATGTTGTTGTTGACCACGACCCATGATGAACTCGGCATCGACCTCGTCATAGGCGGCCAGGGAAGCGCTGTTGCCCTGTACGTTGGAGTCACCGGCTGCGACGTTGGCGCCGACGTTACCGGATGCACCCTTGAACGAGCCGTCAATCTTGCTCGTGTTTTCTGTTCTTGAATTACCAGTGCCGATCATGGAGCTGGATTGCTGGTTGTCCACGACGGCCATGCCGAGTTTGTTGACGTTGATGTAGCCGCCGACATTGACCCTGCCTTCGTATTCCACATCGACTTCTGCCTTGACCTTCTTGGTCAAGGTTGCCCCTGTCTCATCTCTGTCACCGCGGTAATCGGCGGATGCAGTGCCCGACATGGCCATGATGACCGCGGCGGCTAATGAGCTATAAATAAGTCCACGCATAATGAGTCTCTCCATTGAACTTTCAGCGGAAGATATGCCCATCGGCTGATACCCCCGGGCCTGGCTTCCTATCCCTGCGGCATCATGGGGATGCCGTTACTGCGCCAGCCAGGGGCAGGGAAACCATGTTGACTGACTGGTTTCCCTGTCCCGTGACTTGGTTCACCTGAATGACCCCCTTGCTGCCCGTGAGGGCGGTGTCATCCAGATAGATGCTGGTAGTGGTGTTGGCGGGGGGCTTTCCCCCTGGGGTCTTCGCGACGCTGGAGCTGAGATTGATGTCGGTCACGACACCCAGGCCGCTGTCATCGAGGGACAGGGCGAAGGCGTTCAGTTGCTGGTTGCCCTCACCCGCCCCCTGATTGATGCCGACCAGTCCCCGGTTCTGGCTCAGGGCCGAGCCCAGGATGGCGACGCTCTGGCTGCCGTTCAGATTGGTGGTGGATTGATTCAGCTGGCCAAATTGAATGACGGCCGGACCCGAAATGGCGATGGCGGCAAGATTGCCCTGCTGGTTGTTATTACCGGCAACCATATTGACACCCATGGCGCCACGAATATTGCTGAGCGCTTGCGAGCCGAGATCAACACGATTCTCTGCTTGCGACTGTTGTGCGAATGCGGAAAGGGAAATAATTGCCAGTGCAATATATGTTTTCATGCTCTGTCTCCATATGCCAGGAGGGCTTATTAGAGAGAGCAATGAATGTGCCAGTTAGTAACTTATTGATATATATTGTTTTTGTATTTGAGCTATTTGTGTTTAAGTCTCAGTTTTGATAATGAACTTTTATATGATTCATCAACATATTGTTTATCAATGACTTTATTGTTTCTCACCGTTAATTTTGCTGTCTCATTATTGTGGTGTCATCAGTCTAAATGCGGGATGGTTTATAGTTATCATCGTCTGGTTACTTGGAGTTGGCGTCATTTGATGAACGTCATGCTCTGTCCAGATGAAGGAGTGAGCCTCAAAGAGCAATGGTCAGACTCTCTCGTGCAGAGGCTATAACAAGGAGTTTTCCCTATGACAGAAACGGCATTGTTACTCATCAATTCATGTACCGTGCTGGAAAGCCTGCTGGAACAAGGCGAGTGGCAGGTGGAGCAGGCAAGCTCCCTGGTGGTGGCAGAGAAAAAACTGCAGGAAAAGGACTATCCCCTGGTGCTGGTGGTGATCGAGCATCAGCAGCACGAAGCCCTCTACAACCTGATTGCGCAGCACTCCGGCGCCTTGTGGATCGGCCTCATCCAGCGGGACTGTCTCGCCAGCGAAGCCCTTCGCAATTTGCTGGCAGCCTGTTTTCATGATTTTCACACCTTTCCCCTGGACAGAGACAGGCTCTCCCACAGCCTGGGACATGCCCTGGGGATGGCGCGCCTCATCCGGCGACACCGCCCCCGACTGCAACCCCAGCTGCGTTTCATCCAGGGGGAGAGCGCCCCCATCCGCCAGTTGCGCGACCAGATCGTGCGGTTGCAGCATTGCCGCCTGCCCGTACTGGTGACGGGACCGAGCGGCACGGGCAAGGAGCTGGTGGCCCGGGAGCTGCACTACAGCACGTTCGGGGAGGAGAGCCCCTTCGTGGCGGTCAATTGCGGGGCCATGCCCCATCAGCTCATCCAGTCCGAGCTGTTCGGCCACGTCAAGGGGGCCTTCACCGGGGCACAGCACCACAAGATAGGCAAGATAGAGGCCGCCGATGGCGGCACCCTGTTTCTCGACGAGATAGGGGAGCTGCCGCTGGAGGATCAGGCAACCCTGCTGCGCTTCTTGCAGGAGCAGTGCATAGAGGCGGTGGGCAGCCACCTGTCGCGTCGTGTGGATGTGCGGATCATCGCGGCCACCAATATCGATGTGGAGCAGGCGGTGGCCAGCGGCGGCTTTCGCATGGATCTCTACTACCGGCTCAACGTGGTGCGCCTGCGTACCCCGGCCTTGTGCGAGCGGGCGGAAGACATCCAGCTCCTTGCCGATGACATTCTGGCGGAAGTGCGGGGCGGGCGGGTGCTCAGCTTCACCCGCAAGGCACGCCAGGCCATGCAGTCCTATGGCTGGCCGGGGAATGTGAGGGAGCTGCGCAACCGGGTGCAGCGGGCGGCGGTCATGTGCAGCGGCCCCTTCATCGAAGCCGATGACATGGAGCTGACCAACATGGACAGCCTGCTGCTCGACGGCTCGCTCAAGGCGGTGCGCGAAGCGGCGGAGCGTCAGGCCTTGCAACGGACGTTGGCCCGCTTCCCCGATCAGCTCGAGGAGGTGGCCCGCACGCTCGATATCTCCCGGGCCACCCTCTATCGCCTGCTGGACAAGCACGATCTGCTGTGAGGGGACGGCCGTATCGCCCCGTCATGCAAAAAGCCCGGGCAGCAGGCCCGGGCTTCTTGTCTGGTCCCGTCGCCGGGACTCGTGACTTCCGATGAGCTTCAGGCCATCTCCATGGCGAGGTGACAGAGTCGCCGCGCAGCCTCCTCCTCGCTCTTGACCACCTGATGCACGCCGCGCACGCGCAGATGATGCACCTCCTCGTGCTGGTGGGCACAGGCGGCGATGCGCATCAGGGCGCCGTATTCCTGCGCCCTGATGGCTATCTCACCGGCCAGCAGGCTGTCATCCAGGGTGATCAGCAGCCAGCTGGCGTTGGGCAGCGCCGCCGTCAGCAGATCCTGCTGGATGGGATGGCCCGCCAGACAGGTGATCCCCATGGCGCGCCAGGGGGCCAGCAGTCGCTCGTCGGTGTCGATCACCACCATCTCCCTGCCTTGTTCATGCAACTGCCGGATGAGGTGCTGGCCTATCTCGTCGGCGCCCACTACCACCACATGGCCCTGCAAGGGGCAGAGGTGAGGTGACCCATCGGTGCGTGGATCGGGATGGCGCCTCAGCCAGCGCTCCGCCTGGTTGAAGACCAGCGGATTGAGCACGATGGAGAAACAGGCGCCGACCAGCACCAGGTCACGGGCGACTCCGGGGACCAGCTCGAGCATGACTCCGAGACCCATCAGGATGAAGGAGAACTCCCCCACCTGTGCCAGGCTGGCGGAGATGGTCAGCGCCGTGCGCTGGCTGTGGCCAAAGAGTCGCACGATGGCGAAGGCGGCCACCGATTTGCCGATCACGATGACGAACAGGGTGGCCAGCACGGCCAGGGGCTCGCGCAGCAGGATGACGGGGTCGAACAGCATGCCCACGGAGACGAAGAAGAGCACGGCGAAGGCGTCCTGCAGGGGCAGGGTGTCGTTGGCCGCCTTGTGGCTCAGATGGGAGCTGTTCATCACGACGCCGGCGAAGAAGGCGCCGAGGGCAAAGGAGACGCCAAACAGCTTGACGGCGCCAAAAGCGATGCCAAGGGAACAGGAGAGGACGGCCAGGGTGAACAGCTCGCGGGAGCCGGTGGCGGCGGTGCGGGCCAGCAGCCAGGGGATGAGGCGGCGTCCGCCGATGACCATC
>NZ_CAWMFQ010000169.1:27309-35105 GCF_963866995.1 Aeromonas sp. ZOR0002
ATGAAGGCAGCCACCTTGGCCAGGGTCAGGCCGATATCCGCCATCACCTGGGCCGGGGTCAGTGCCTCGCCCCCTTGCTGCAGGTTGGCGAGGATGGGGAGCAGTACCAGGGCCAGCACCATCACCAGATCCTCCACGATGAGCCAGCCGATGGCGATGCGTCCCTCGTTGGTGTCGAGCTGGCCGCGGCTCTCCAGGGCGCGCAGCAGCACCACGGTACTGGCGGTGGAGAGGGCCAGGCCAAACACCAGGCCGGCGGTCACGGTCCAGTCGAGCAGTTGGGAGAGGCCAAGGCCGAGCAGGGTCGCAAGGGTTATCTGGACGATGGCTCCCGGGATGGCGATGTGTTTCACCGACAGCAGGTCTTTCACGGAAAAGTGCAGGCCGACACCAAACATCAGCAGGATGACGCCGATTTCGGCCAGCTCGGGGGCGAGCCGCAGGTCGGCGACATAGCCCGGCGTAAAGGGGCCGCATACCACGCCGGCCGCGAGGTAGCCCACCATGGGGGAGATGCGCAGGCGGCTTGCCAGCATGCCGAAGAGGTAGGCCAGCACGAGGCCGCCTACCAGGGTGGTGATAAGGGGGAGTGAGTGGTCCATGTCGTCACCTCGCTAATGGCAGTCAGGGGCTACCAGATCACCCGAAGGCGAAGAGGGCAGCTGTCAATGAGCAGGGGGCGAAAGAGACAGAAGTTGGCCGTATCAAGGGGAAGTCTTGAGGGCAACAGATGCCGTTTCTATTGAAAAGTAATGCATTTATATGCCATGAGCAACACTGTTCCAGTTTTTTCGTTGATTTTGATGAAAAACATCTTTAATGCATTGCGATTGGGTGAAAAGAGTGTGCAGTTAAAGAAAAATTGGCAGGAATAATCAATCGATGATGATATTGGGAGGCAAGGGAGAACACCTATGAGCACACGGCATGGAGGAGGCGGGCCTCCTCCATGGTGAACGAGGGTGCTGAAGGGGCATCACTCTCCCCTGGCGACCCCCTCACGTCTGGGGTCTGCGGCTCCCAGCCAGCCGCCGGCATGGCGCTGGACGCCCTGCAGCCCGGAGGTCTGCTCGTTAAGCAGGACCTCGTGCCCTCTGGCCTTGAGCCCCTGAACCACGGCGTCGGGCGTGCGCCCCTGCTCCAGCTCGGTGGGGCCGTTGCGACTGCCGAAATTGGGCAGGTTGATGGCCTGCTGCAGGTCGAGCCCCCAATCCTGGGTGCCGAGCAGCGCCTTGCCCACGTAGTTGATGATGGCCGAGCCTCCCGGGGAGCCCAGGCTCATCTCGAGCTCGCCGCTTGCCTTGTCAAACACCAGCAGGGGCGACATGGAGGAGCGGGGGCGCTTGCCGGGCTCCACCCGGTTAGCCACCGGCAGGCCGGCGGCGTCCACCGAGGTGAAGGAGAAGTCGGTGAGCTGGTTGTTCAGCAGGTAGCCGTTGACCATCAGCCGCGAGCCGAAGCCATCCTCGATGGAGCTGGTCATGGCCACCGCCATGCCGCTCTTGTCCACGATGGAGATGTGGCTGGTGGAGGGCAGCTCCGGGGTGGCGTCCCGGCCCCTGGCCAGCGCCCGGGGCGGGTTGCCGGGCTGGGCGACGCCCATGGAGCGGTTGCCGATAAGGTGTCCCCGCTGCGCCAGATAGCCCTTGTCCAGCAGGCCGGCCACCGGCACGTCGACGACGTCGCCGTCGGCCACATACTGGTTGCGATCGGCGAAGGCGAGGCGTGCCGCCTCGCTATAGAGGTGAATGGCCTCGCTGGAGGCGGCCAGTTGACCCTGCTCCCCCTGTACCGGTTTGAGGGCGGCCATGTCCCGGCTCTCCAGCATGCCGAAAATCTGGCCAAGGGCGATGGTGCCGGAGGAGGGGGTCGGGAAGCCGCAGATCTCGCTCTGGCGATAGTCAAAGCAGAGCCCGTCCCGCAGCTTGGCCCGGTAGCTGGCGAGATCGGCGGCGCTCAGCACCCCGGGGTTGGTCGGGTGGGCGTGCACCTTGGCCACCATGGCCTCGGCCAGCGGGCCGCGATAGAAGGCGTCGGGGCCGTCGCTTGCCAGGGTACGCAGCACCCTGGCCAGGGCCGGGTTGGTGAGCCGGGTACCTGCCGTCTTGGGAGTGCCGTCCGCCTGATAGAAGTAGGCGCGGGCGTCCGGATCCCCGGCCAGATAGGGATCTTTTGCCAGCAGGGTGGCGAGGCGGGGGCTTATCACGAACCCTTGCTCTGCGAGGGTGATGGCGGGTGCGAACAGCGTGGCCCAGGGCAGCTTGCCATAGCGCTCGTGGGCCAGGGCCAGGGCACGCACCGTGCCGGGGGCGCCGACGGAGCGCCCGCCCACCACCCCCTCATAGAAGGCCATGGGTTTGCCCTCCTTCATGAAGAGCTGATCGGTGGCAGCGGCGGGGGCCGTCTCCCGGCCATCTACCGCCGCCACCTGCTTGCCATCCCACACCAGCATGAGGGAGCCGCCGCCGATACCCGAGGATTGAGGCTCCACCAGGGTCAATACCAGCTGGACGGCGATGGCTGCATCGACGGCGCTGCCCCCCGCCTTGATGATCTGGTAGCCCGCGTCCACCGCCAGCGGGTTGGCCGCCGCCACCATGAAGTCACGGCCCTGCCAGCCCGGTTTGTCAATCCAGCCGCTGGCCGCCTCCGGGGCGATCAGGGTCTGGGGAGGAGGGACATAGTGAAAGCCGTCCTGGGAGGCGCAGCCGCCAAGCAGGCCGAGGGCGACCAGCAGGCCGAGGGGTTTGAGGGACATGACAGGCTCCTTGTCGGTTTCTTGTTCACCTGCCGAAATGTGTCACACTTGGAGCTTGATTAAAAGTTTGTCTTAATACTCATATGGTTACAAAACTATCAAGGAGACGCTCATGACACACCGGGGGACGCTGGCGAAACCTTGCATGGCGGGGCTGCTCTGCCTGTTGCTGGCGGCCTGCGGGGAGCCGACCTTCAGACCGCTGGCCCAGGGGGAGACCCTGCTCGCCTTCGGGGACAGTCTGACCGAGGGGCGCGGGGTGAGCCCGTCCCAAAGCTACCCCAGCGTGCTGGCGAACCTGAGCGGCCATCCCGTGGTCAATGGCGGGGTGTCCGGAGAGCTGAGCCAGGCCGGCAGGGCCCGCCTGCCCGGGTTGCTGGCCCGGCACAGACCCGCTCTGGTCATCCTGCTGGAGGGGGGCAACGACATCCTGCGTGGCAGCGGGGAGGCGGCCCTCAAGGCCAATCTCGCTGCCATGATAGAGGCGGTGCAGGGGAGCGGGGCCCAGATCCTGCTTGTCGGGGTGCCCCGAAAATCCCTGTTTGCCGATGGCGCTCCCCTCTACGAGGAGCTGGCAGAGCAGTACGGGCTGGTGCTGGACAACGACAGCATCGGTGAGTTGCTGCGAGACCCGGCCCTGAAGTCCGATGCGGTGCATTTCAATGCCGAGGGTTACCGCACCCTGGCGCAGCGATTTCATCGACTGTTGCTGGAAAGGGGGGCGCTCTAGCGAGGTGTCATGCTGCCGGGGCAGTGCGCCATGCTGCCGTAACCTATGGGGTCAGGAGATTGCGCGGCGGCGCTACCCCGGAGGGGGCCAGCCCGCGGCGACGGTGCCGATGGAGATGAAAAAACCGCCGTGAAGGCGGTTTTTTGCAATCAGGCTGAGCCAATTTGCTTAGATGGACTGCTCTTCACCGCCCAGGGCGGCAAACAGGGCCGGGATGAACTGGGAGAGCTCGGCGGTGACCAGGGCGAAGTCGGCGTCCAGGCGGGCGGCGGGATCTTCACTGGTGACGTCGTCGTTCTGCTCGCGCAGCTCTTCGCTGAACTTGAGGCGCTTGATGGAGAGATCGTCCCCCAGCACGAAGCTCAGGGTTTCGCCCCAGTTGAGGGCCAGCTTGGTCACCAGCTTGTCGTTGGCCAGGTGATTCTTGATCTCCTCGCTCATCAGATCCTGCTGCTTGCAGCGGATGATGCCGCCGTGCTCCATGGCGCTGCGCAGCTCGGCTTCGTCCTCCAGGGTGAAGGCGGCGGGCAGGTTGCCCTCGTTGAGCCACTCGGTCATGGTGATCTCGGGCGGGTTCTTGAGGGCCACCGGCACTACCGGCAGGGAGCCGATGGATTTGCGCAAGAGCGCCAGCAGATCGTCCGCCTTCTTGGCGGAGCCTGCATCCACCACCATCAGGTTGTCGGCAGGGTTTATCCAGGCGAAGGTCTGGCTGGTGCGGCTGAAGGCGCGGGGCAGCAGGGTGTGCATGATCTCCTCTTTCAGCACCTCCTTCTCTTTCTTCTTGAGGGCGCGACCCTGCTCGAATTCAATGGCCTCTACCTTCTCCGCCAGCATCTCCTTGACCACGGTGCCGGGCAGCATCTTCTCTTCCTTGCGAGCGCACAGCAGGATGTGGCCAGAGGCGGCGTGGGTCAGGGTGGAGCCGAATTTGCCAAGGGGCTTGACCCACCCGAACCGGGAGATGTCCTGGCTGCCGCACGGGGTGAAGGCGCAGGCTTCCAGCTGGGTTTCCAGCTGCTCAACGGTCAGGTCGAAGGGGCGGGTAAAGCGGTAAATCTGCAGGTTTTTAAACCACATGGCGTCCTCGGTCTCTAGATTGTCCGGCGGGCATTGTACTAGAGAGGCGCTTTGTGATCAGCCAATCATTCTCGCTAAATAAAGGGCGATCGACCTCACAGGGCCCCACCTTGATCCCCCGGGAGCGGGCCCAACTCCCCTAGACTGCGAGTGTTCACATTGCTGACAAGGAGGCGACCATGTTGAGACAGAGTCGGCCGGAAGACATGGAAGAGATCGTCGAAATCTGGCTCCTGGCCTCCCTGCAGGCCCACGATTTCGTCGATGCCTCCTGCTGGTGGCAGGCTCAGGAGGAGCTGCGTACCCGCTACCTCGATCATGCCCGCATCTGGGTGTTCGAGGAACGAGGGGACCTGCTCGGCTTCATGGCGCTGGTGGATGATTACCTGGCTGCACTCTTCGTGCGCCCCGACCGGCAGGGGCGGGGGGTGGGGCACGCCCTGTTGCAGGAAGCCAGATCCAGATGTGCCGAGCTGCATACCCGAGTCTTCGTGGAGAACGAGCCAGCGGTGCGTTTCTACCGCCGCCACGGCTTTGAAATCGGGGGGGAGGTGCCCGATCCCCTCACCGGCCATCTTCAGTACCAGATGCATTACCAAGCCGTCTGAATCTGACGTCTGGGGCTGCCCCGGTTGAAAACGGGGGGCACCATCCTCATCTTGTCTCCATCCCGGGGCGCCCTCGCCCCCGCTCTCTTCTCCTTATCGAGCCGTTTTCCATGAAGATCCTGCACACCGCCGACTGGCACCTCGGTCATCAGCTTCACGGCCACGACCGCCGCTTCGAACACGACGCCTTCCTCGACTGGCTGGCCGACACCATCAAGACCCGCGACATCGATGCCCTGCTGGTGGCGGGCGATCTGTTCGACACCGCCAACCCTCCCGCCAGTGCCTGGCAGCAGCTCTACCGCTTCCTGGCACGGCTGCGCGCCGAGCACCCGGCACTGGAGATGGTGCTCATCGGCGGCAACCACGACTCCCCCTCCAAGCTGGATGCCCCCCACGAGCTGCTACGCGCCTTCGACCTGCATCTGGTGGGCAGCATCAGCCGGGACGACGAGGGACGCCTCGAGACCGAGCGCCTGCTGGTGCCGCTGCGAGGCAAGAACGGCGAGGTGGCCGCCTGGTGCGCCGCCGTGCCGTTTCTGCGCAGCAGCGATCTGCGCCCAGAAGGGCTCAGGGAGGGGCAGGACAGACTCATCGAAGGGGTACGCCAGGTCTATGAGGCGGTGCTGAGCGAGGGGCGGGCGCGCTGCCATCCGGACCAGGCCCTCATCGCCATGGGCCACGCCTATCTGGCGGCGGGCCAGCTCTCTGAGCTCTCCGAGCGGCGAGTGCTCGGCGGCAACCAGCATGCCCTGCCTGCCGAACTGTTTGCCGCCGCCGACTACACGGCGCTGGGTCATCTGCACCTGGCCCAGAGCCCGGCCGAGGGGGTGCACTACAGCGGCTCGCCGCTGCCGCTCTCGCTGGCCGAGGCGAATTACAACCATCAGGTGCTGGAGGTGACGTTTGAGAGGGGCAAACTGGCCCGCCTTGAGCGGATCCCGGTGCCCCGCGCGGTGGAGATGATCCGCCTGCCCCAGAGCGGCCTTGACGAGGCGCTCCAGGCCATCGAGGCGCTGGCGCTGCCCGCTTGCCCGCAGCAGGCGCAGCCCTTCCTCGAGGTGCGGCTGCTGCTGCCCAAACCCGAGGCCCGCATCCGCGAGCGCGTGCTGGCCGCCATCGGCGACAAGCCGGTGCGCCTGGCCCGCATCACGACCAGTTATCAGGGCTCGGGCCAGGGGCTGGCGGACGGTGCCGGCCAGCGCCGGCTCGATGAGCTCTCCCCCACCGAGGTGTTTCGCCTCTGCTATCAGCGTCAGTTCGACGGGGAGCCGGAGGCCGAGCTGGTGGCGTCGTTTGAAGAGATCCTGGAGAAGGTGAAGGAGTCCAGCCAATGAAAATCTTGTCGCTGTCAGGGGAGAATCTGGCCAGCCTGACCGGTCAATTCACCATCGATTTTGCCGGTGGCGCCCTGGGGGCCGCCGGCCTGTTTGCCATCACCGGCAATACCGGCGCCGGCAAGAGTACCCTGCTCGATGCCATCTGTCTGGCGCTCTACGACGAGATGCCGCGCTTTATCGCCAACCGCAAGAACGTGGCCGAAGTGGGTCGCATGGATGACGAGGAGAAGCTCAAGGCCAACGACGTGCGCGGCATCCTCAGCCGCGGCCACGCCAGCGGTTTTGCCGAGGTGCAGTTTCGCGGCTGTGACGGCCGTGTCTGGCTGGCCCGCTGGGCGGTGCGCCGGGCTCGCAGCCGCGCCGAGGGGCGCTTTCAGCCCCAGGAGCGCAGCCTGACCGACGTGGCGTCGGGCCAGGTGTTCAGTGGCAGCAAGCGGGAGCTGCAGGATCGCATTGACGAGCTGGTGGGGCTCTCCTGGGAGCAGTTTCGCCGCGCCGTCATCCTGCCCCAGGGGGAGTTTGCCGCCTTCCTCAAATCGAGCGCCGACGAGCGTTCGGCCCTGCTCGAACGGATGACCGGCACCGAGCTCTACTCCGCCATTTCGGTCCAGACCCATGAACGGGCGCGGGAGGAGCAGCAGAAACTTGCCGCCATCAGCCAGCGGCTCGGCGACGTGGCGCTGATGGACGAGGCGACCCGCGAGCAGTGGGTGAGCCAGCAGATCAGCCTCGCCACCAGCCTCAAACACGAGCAGCAGCAACAGCAACTGATGCAGGACTTGCGCGATCTCAACGGCCGCATCGCTGCGCAGTTGCAGGCCTGTCAGGAGGGAGAGGCGGCCCTTGCCGCGGCGGAGGCTGCCCACGGTGCGGCCGCTCCCGAGCGGGAGGAGTTGGCCCGCGCCGAGCAGGCCCAGGTGGCCCGCGCCGATCACGACGAGCTGGCTCGCCTCACCCTGGAGGTGCAGCAGCAGGAGAAGGCACTGGCCGAGCTTGGCCCCGAACTTGGCAAGCTGGAGGAGCAGACCCAGCAGAGTGCCCTCACCGAACAGCAACTGCTGGCGGAGAAGATCGCCGCCGAGCGCGAGTGGGGCGCCCTGCAGCCTGAACTCAAACGGGCGCAGGAGCTCGACACCCGCATTCGGGAAAAGCAGCAGCAACTGCAGAAGATCCAGCAGGAGGGGACGCAGGAGCGGGAGGTGCAGCTCACCCTGGAGCAGGGCTGGCGCCAGCAGCGCCAGCAGGTGGAGCAGCTCAAGGCCCAGCACCAGCAGTGGGGC
>NZ_CAWMFQ010000169.1:35188-35569 GCF_963866995.1 Aeromonas sp. ZOR0002
ACAGGCTGCAGCAACTGCTCACCCTGCGCGAACACAAGCTGCGCGCCCTCAGGCAGTTGCAGCGCCAGCTGGAGCAGGGGCAGCAGGAGCGCGACTACTGGCAGCGCGAGCAGACCCGGCTGCAGCAACAGCAGCACGAGCTGCAGGAGCAGCAGTGGGAGGGGCGCCTGGCCAAGGCGCAGGAGCAGTGGCAAGGGCAGACCGAACAACTGGGCCAGCTGCGCCAGCTGCTGGAGCTGGCGGACTATGGCCGCAATCACGGTGAGCAGCATGGTCGCCTGCAGCAGGAGATCGCCCAGCTGGAGCAGGCGCTCGGCAAGCTGGCCATCCTCGGTGACGAGCTGACGCCGGCCCGCGAGCGGCTCGCCCTGCAACGGGACG
>NZ_CAWMFQ010000170.1:0-3188 GCF_963866995.1 Aeromonas sp. ZOR0002
CTCGTCACTGTGTGACTTCTGCATAAAAAACGCCCCGCAATTGCGGGGCGTTTTGATTGCCATGGACGGCAGCGTTTTGCTGCGGCCCTGTTTCTGCGGCGCTTACTTTTGTGGACGCAAGGCCGGGAACAGGATGACGTCGCGGATGGTGTGGCTGTTGGTGAACAGCATCACCAGACGGTCGATACCGATACCCTGACCGGCGGTCGGCGGCAGACCGTGCTCCAGCGCGGTGACGAAGTCGGCGTCGTAGAACATGGCTTCGTCGTCCCCTGCGGCTTTCTGGTCAACCTGGGCCTGGAAGCGCTCGGCCTGATCTTCCGCATCGTTCAGCTCGGAGAAGCCGTTGGCCAGCTCGCGGCCGCCGATGAAGAACTCGAAGCGGTCGGTGACGTCCGGGTTCTGGTCGTTGCGACGGGCCAGCGGGGAGACGGCAGCCGGGTACTCGGTGATGAAGGTCGGTTGCAGCAGCATGTGTTCAACGGTCTCTTCGAAGATCGCGGTGATCACGTGGCCCAGCTCCCAGCTCTTCATCAGCTCGATCTTCAGACCCTTGGCGACGGCAGTAGCCTTCTCCAGAGTGGCCAGATCGTCACGGGTGACATCCGGGTTGTACTTCAGGATGGAGTCCACCATGGAGAGGCGCTGGAACGGCTGACCGAAATCGATAGTCAGACCCTCTTCACCCTCTTTGGCGTAACGGATCCTGGTGTCGCCCAGGATGTCCTGTGCCAGGGTGCGCAGCATCTCTTCGGTCAGGTCCATCAGGTCGATGTAGTCGGCGTAGGCCATATAGAACTCGAGCATGGTGAACTCGGGGTTATGGCGAACGGAGATACCTTCGTTACGGAAGTTGCGGTTGATCTCGTAGACACGCTCGAAACCACCAACCACCAGACGCTTCAGATAGAGCTCCGGAGCGATACGCAGGTACATGTCGATGTCCAGCGCATTGTGGTGAGTGATGAACGGACGTGCGGAGGCGCCACCCGGGATGACTTGCATCATGGGGGTTTCCACTTCCATGAAACGCTTGTCGTTCAGGAACTTGCGGATACCGGCCACCACCTTGGTGCGGGTTACGAAGGTCTTGCGGGACTCTTCGTTGGCGATCAGGTCCAGATAACGCTGACGGCAGCGGGCTTCCTGGTCGGTCAGACCCTTGTGCTTCTCGGGCAGCGGGCGCAGGGCCTTGGTCAGCAGGCGGATGGTGGAGACGTGTACGGAGAGCTCACCGGCGTTGGTGCGGAACAGGGTGCCCTCGACACCGACGATGTCACCCAGATCCCACTTCTTGAACTGCTCGTTGTAGAAGCCTTCCGGCAGGTCGTCACGGGTCACGTAGATCTGGATCTTGCCAGCCATGTCCTGCAGGGTCGCGAAAGACGCCTTGCCCATGATCCGGCGGGTCATGATGCGACCGGCAATCTTCACCTGTTTACCCAGGGCGACCAGCTCGTCATTGCTCTTGTCGCCGAATTCGGCGTGCAGATCGCCGGAGAGGCTGTCACGACGGAAATCGTTGGGGAAGGGGTTGCCCTGGGCGCGCAAGGCGGCCAGCTTGGAGCGACGCTCAAGCATCTCGTTGTTCAGTTCGAGAGTCTGGTCGACTTCCGGGGTGGTGGTTTGTTCAGACATGGTGATTCCTGCTGCTCTATTTACAGGCCTGATTTCAGGCTGGCTTCGATAAACTTGTCCAAGTCGCCGTCGAGTACCGATTGGGTATTGCGGGTTTCGACGCCGGTGCGCAGATCCTTGATACGGGAATCATCCAGTACGTAGGAGCGGATCTGGCTGCCCCAGCCGATGTCGGACTTGGTCTCTTCGAGGGCTTGCTTCTCAGCGTTCTGCTTTTGAATTTCCAGCTCGTAGAGCTTGGCCTTCAACTGCTTCATACACTGATCTTTGTTCTTGTGCTGGGAACGGTCGTTCTGGCACTGCACCACCACGCCGGTCGGCACGTGGGTGATACGCACCGCGGACTCGGTCCGGTTGACGTGCTGACCACCGGCACCGGAGGCGCGGTAGACGTCGATGCGAAGATCAGCCGGGTTGATCTCGATCTCGATGTCATCATCGATCTCGGGGTAGACGAACACGGAGCAGAACGAGGTGTGGCGACGGCCGCCGGAATCGAACGGCGACTTGCGTACCAGACGGTGCACGCCGGTCTCGGTGCGCAGCCAGCCGAAGGCATACTCGCCGGTGAACTTGATGGTGGCGGACTTGATGCCGGCCACGTCGCCCTCGGAGCATTCGATGAGCTCGGGCTTGTAGCCGTGGGCATCACCCCAGCGCAGGTACATGCGCAGCACCATGTTGGCCCAGTCCTGGGCCTCGGTGCCGCCGGAACCGGACTGGATGTCGATGTAGCAGTCGGAACCGTCGTGCTGACCGGAGAACATGCGACGGAACTCGAGATCCACCAGCTTGGCCTCCAGCTCGTCCGCTTCGACCACGGCTTCGTTGAAGGTCTCTTCGTCTTCGCCTTCGACGGCCAAGCTGACCAGCATCTCGACGTCATCGACGCCCTGGGTCAGGGTATCGATGGTGCTGACGACGTTCTCCAGGGAGACGCGCTCCTTGCCCAGCGCCTGTGCGCGCTCGGGTTCGTTCCAGACATCCGGCTGTTCCAGCTCGGCATTGACCTCTTCTAGACGCTCTTTCTTGGCGTCATAGTCAAAGGTACCCCCTAAGCAGCTCGGTCCTCTCAGACAGCTCCTTAAGCTTGTTTAATACAGGATTGACTTCAAACATCGTGAAAACTCTCGGGGTCGATGTGATTTAAAAACGGGATATTCTAGCCAATTGCAGAAGGAATAAACAGGGTTGGCTGGCCCCGCTCTTTTTCCTGCTCCAATTTTCCGCAGCATTTTTAAAATTTCCGCGTAAAATATCGTCACTCACGCCATTCTCCGCTTCAGTTTTGCGCAGATTGGCCGCTAACAACACACAGTGCCACGCACTCCCGATTGATCCTGTTCCCGACCCCCACAAGAAGAAAACACGATGAAAAACCTATCACTCAAGCAGAAGATACTGTTGTCTGTGGTCATCGCCTTGTCACTGGTGATCCTGCTGCTCTCCTGGCAGAGCTACACCAGCCAGAAGTCCATGCTGCTGCAAGGCAGTCAGGAACAGGTGCAGCGCCTCGGCAGCCAGCAGGCCGCCAGTGTCAGCGACTGGCT
>NZ_CAWMFQ010000170.1:3209-4589 GCF_963866995.1 Aeromonas sp. ZOR0002
TCCAGGCCCTTGGCAACAAGGCCGGTGCCGAGCCCCTCAACGCCCTGCAACAGGCCCAGGTGTCCGGCCGTTTCCAGCTCACCTATTTTGGTGAGGGCAGCGGCAAGATGAACGACTCCGACCCCTCCATCAACCGCGACGGTTACGATCCCCGCTCCCGTGGCTGGTATCAGGAAGCCATGGCCAAGGGCGGTATGATCGTCACCAAACCCTACCTCGACGTGGCCTACAACATCCTGGTGGTGACCCTGGCCCAGCCTGCCCAGGGCGGCGTGGTGGGGGGGGATCTCTCCATCGCCTCCCTGGTGGATGACATCACCAAGATGAAGCTGCCGGCGGACGGCTTCGCCATCCTGATGCACAAGGACGGCACCGTCATCGCCTACAAGGATGCGGCCAAGGCGATGAAGCCGGCCAGCGAGATCGACAACGATTTGACCAATGCCCTGATCGATCAGAGCAAGGCGAGCAACAGTCTGGTGCCTGCTTTCTTCGACAACGAGGGGCGTGACAAGCTGCTGTGGGCGACGGACATTCCGGACACCGACTGGGAGCTGGTGCTGGTACTGGACAAGAGCACCCTGGAGGCGCCGCTCTCCTCCCTGCTGATGACCCAGCTCGGCCTGGCCCTGCTGGTGCTGGTGGGCAGCATTCTCGCCATCTCCTGGCTGGTCAGCCTGCTGCTCGGTCCCCTCACCAAGGTGTCCCAGGCCCTGGCCCGCATCGCCGACGGTAACGGCGATCTGACCCAGCGCATCAAGATCGACGCCAATGACGAAGTGGGCCAGCTCGCCGGCAGCTTCAACCGCTTCGTGGGCAGCCAGCATCAGCTCATCGCCAACATCCGTCAGCTTGCCAACGAGCTGAACGCCGATGCCGAACGCAGTCTGGTGACCAACCAGGCCGCGGTGGAAGAGCTGCAACGCCAGCAACAGGAGGTGACCATGGTCGCCACCGCCGTTACCGAGATGGCGAGTGCCACCATGGAGATCGCGGGCAACGCCGAGAACACCGCTGCCGCCGCCCAGCAATCCGCCCAGAGCAGTGAACAGGGCAAGATCCTGGTGAACCAGACTCGCCAATCCATCAACAACCTGGCCGAGGAAGTGGGGCAGGCGACCGGCGTCATCGGTGAACTGAGCCGTCACGCTCAGGCCATCTCCGGCATCCTCTCCACCATCCAGGGTATCGCCGAGCAGACCAACCTGCTGGCGCTGAACGCGGCCATCGAAGCGGCCCGTGCCGGCGAACAGGGTCGCGGTTTCGCCGTGGTGGCGGACGAGGTGCGGGTGTTGTCGCGCCGTACCCAGGATTCCACTCAGGAGATCCAGTCCACCATCGAAACCCTGCAACAGACCACGGCCCGCGCGGTGAACTGTG
>NZ_CAWMFQ010000171.1:0-2669 GCF_963866995.1 Aeromonas sp. ZOR0002
CCTGAAGGAGCCGGCAGCCACCATCGCCGTTGCCGCGCTGGCCGACTCCTCGGTCAACATCGTGGTGCGTCCCTGGGTCAAGACCGGTGATTACTGGGGTGTCTGGTTCGACTTCCACGAGAAGGTGAAGCTCACCTTCGACGCCGAGGGCATCGAGATTCCCTTCCCCCAGCGTGTGGTCCACATGCAAAAGACGGCGGATTGATCCTCGGTGTGCGTTCTCCAGTGCCAGCCTTCGGGCTGGCACTGTCGTTTCTGCCTTCTGTGACATGAAAAAACCGGCCACAGGCCGGTCTTGCGCACCAGGTCGCACCGCGTTCTCACCCCAGCCGGCGTGCAACCCGGTTGAGCAGGGGCTGCATCAGCACATAACCCCCCAGCACGGCTCCGATCACCGCCAGCACGCGGATCTCCAGCGTCGGCGCCGCATTGGCCAGCGTCAGGGTCAGCAAACCGATGAGGCCGGTGGCGATCAGGCTCAGGGCAAACAGGGATAACAGGGCTTTCATCTCGATCTCCTCATTCCACACCATTGATTCCATACCTTGGCCATCCCTGGGAGATCTCGTCCATTCGGCTCATATGGTAGCCAGCGTCTGTTGCCCGCCATTTGCGCCTGCTCAAAAAACCGTCCGATGAGCGTCTGTTGAATACCCTTTTATCTGTCACGCCAGCTTTCCAGCGCCACGGCCGTGCTCCCCTTGAAATGAAAGCCTTTTCAACCCGAACAAGCATGCGCGAACGCAAGATCCCGGGGTACTGGGTGACTCATAATCGCACTGTTTTGGTTGTACACTCCCTCGTTGCAGACAATTGGTAATGCTCTGTTACACGGGGCGCACGGAGTGCCCGGTATAATGCTCGCATAATAAGGTTTGGCGGGAGCCTTGCCTGCAAGGTTCAAACACAACTTGGAAGACTGATAATCCTATGAAAAATATCAATCCAACCCGGACCCAGGCCTGGCAGGCACTGGAAGCCCATTTTGCAGCCAACAAGGAGATGCGTCTCAAGGATCTGTTCGCACAGGATCCCAAGCGTTTTGACAAGTTCTCCCTCACCTTCGGTGGCGACATCCTGGTCGACTACTCCAAGAACCTGATCACCGAAGAGACCCTCAAGCTGCTGGTGAACCTGGCTGGCGAGACCGATCTGCGCAGCGCCATCGACGCCATGTTCAACGGCGACAAGATCAACATGACCGAAGGGCGCGCCGTACTGCACACCGCCCTGCGCAACCGCTCCGACCGTCCCATCGAGGTTGACGGCAAGGACGTGATGCCGGAAGTGAACGCCGTACTGGCCAAGATGAAGGGCTTCTGCGAGAAGGTCATCGGTGGCGAGTGGAAGGGCTATACCGGCAAGGCCATCCAGCACGTGGTCAACATCGGCATTGGTGGCTCCGATCTGGGCCCCGTCATGATCACCGAGGCCCTGCGCCCCTACAAGAATCACCTGGAGATGCACTTCGTCTCCAACGTCGACGGCACCCACATCGCCGAGACGCTCAAGAAGATCGATCCGGAAACCACCCTGTTCCTGGTGGCCTCAAAGACCTTCACCACCCAGGAGACCATGACCAACGCCCTGACCGCCCGCGACTGGTTCCTCGGTCACGCCGGTGACAAGGCTCACGTGGCCAAGCACTTCGCCGCCCTGTCTACCAACGGCAAGGCCGTGGCCGAGTTCGGCATCGACACCGACAACATGTTCGAGTTCTGGGACTGGGTCGGCGGCCGCTACTCCTCCTGGTCCGCCATCGGCATGCCCATCGCCCTCTCCCTCGGCTTCGAGCACTTCGAGGCCCTGCTGCAAGGCGCCTTCGAGATGGACATGCACTTCGCCACTGCCGCCTATGAACAGAACGTGCCCGTACTGCTGGCCCTGATCGGCCTGTGGTACAACAACTTCCATGGTGCCGAGTCCGAAGCCATCCTGCCGTACGATCAGTACATGCATCGCTTCCCTGCCTACTTCCAGCAAGGCAACATGGAGTCCAACGGCAAGTACGTGGACCGCGACGGCAATCCGGTGGACTACCAGACCGGCCCCATCATCTGGGGTGAGCCGGGTACCAACGGCCAGCACGCCTTCTACCAGCTGATCCATCAGGGCACCAAGCTGATCCCCTGCGACTTCCTGGCGCCGGCTATCAGCCATAACCCCATCGGTGACCACCATCCGAAGCTCCTGGCCAACTTCTTCGCCCAGACCGAGGCCCTGGCCTTCGGCAAGAGCAAGGAAGCGGTGGAGGCCGAGTTCCTGGCCGCCGGCAAGACGCTGGAGCAGGTCAAGGATCTGGTGCCGTTCAAGGTGTTCGAAGGCAACCGCCCGACCAACTCCATCCTGTTCAAGCAGCTGACCCCGAAAACCCTCGGCTCCCTGATCGCCATGTACGAGCACAAGATCTTCGTACAAGGCGCAATCTGGAACATCTTCTCCTTCGACCAGTGGGGTGTGGAGCTGGGCAAACAGCTGGCCAACAAGATCCTGCCGGAGCTGGGCACAGATGAGGCCGTCACCAGCCACGACGGCTCCACCAACGGCCTGATCAACACCTGGAAAGCCTGGAAGGCCTGATTGCTCCCGCCCTCCAGAATGCAAAAGCCCCGCTCGATGAGCGGGGCTTTTTTATGGCGCTGTCCCAATTACATGTTGAAAGGCTAACC
>NZ_CAWMFQ010000172.1:0-1244 GCF_963866995.1 Aeromonas sp. ZOR0002
CACAGTAGCCCCGCCTGCTCCTGCTGGACGAGCCCTTCGGCGCCCTGGACGCCTTCACCCGGGAGCAGATACAGACTCTGCTGCTGCGCCTGTGGCACGAGCACAGGCGTCAGGTGCTGCTGATCACCCACGATATCGAGGAGGCCATCTTCATGGCCACCGATCTGGTGCTGCTCTCCCCCTCCCCCGGGCGGGTGACGGAGCGGCTGACCCTGGATTTCGGTCGCCGCTTCGCCGCCGGGGAGCCCTGCCGCAGCATCAAGTCCGATCCGGCCTTCATCGAGCGCCGTGAATACGTGCTGGAACGGGTGTTCGCAGAGCGGGAGGCCTTCGCATGACCCTCGCCCTCGCCCGGCAACGGGATCTCACCCACGCACGGGCAGCGGGCTGGCCCCTGTCCCGCCGTCTGACCCTGAGCCTCGCCACCCTGCTCGTGCTGCTGGCCCTCTGGTGGCTGGTGGCCCACTTCGGCTGGGTCGATCCCCTGTTCCTGCCGCCCCCACAGCGGGTGCTGGCACAGCTCATCACCATCGCAGGCCCTATGGGCTTTATGGATGCCACCCTGTGGCAACACCTGGGGGCCAGCCTGGGGCGCATCCTGGTGGCGCTCGCTGCCGCGGCGTTCTTTGGCATCACGGTGGGCATCGCCATGGGGCTCTCCCCCACGGTGCGCGGCGTGCTGGATCCCCTCATCGAGCTCTACCGCCCGGTGCCGCCGCTCGCCTACCTGCCACTCATGGTGATCTGGTTTGGCATCGGCGAGACCTCCAAGGTGCTGCTCATCTATCTGGCCATCTTCGCGCCCGTGGCCCTGGCGACCCTGGCGGGGGTGCAGAGCGCCAACGCGGTGCGAGTGCGGGCAGCCCAGGCGCTGGGCGCATCCCGGTCCCAGGTGCTCTGGCACGTGATCCTGCCCGGCGCCCTGCCGGACATCCTGACCGGGCTGCGCATCGGGCTCGGGGTGGGCTGGTCCACCCTGGTGGCGGCCGAGCTTATCGCCGCCACCCGGGGGGTGGGCTTCATGGTGCAATCCGCCGGCGAGTTTCTCGCCACCGACGTGGTGCTGGCGGGCATCCTGGTGATCGCCCTGATCGCCTTCGTACTGGAACTGGGCCTGCGCGCCCTGCAGCGCAGGCTCACCCCCTGGCATGGAGAAGGACAATGAGCCACAGGCTGACCGCTTTCCTTCGCCCCCCTTTCCTATGGCTATGTCCCAATTACGTGTTGCATGGGGCGCCCCAGTG